>JBLILC010000082.1:0-12315 GCA_047635635.1 Octadecabacter sp.
TGGCTCGCCTTCACGATGAAGGTCGCTATCGCACGTTTATTGATATCGAACGCAAGAAGGGTCAGTATCCTCATGCGATTTGGACTACGCCTGAAGGTGAGGAAAAAGACATTACCGTGTGGTGTGGCAACGATTATCTTGGCATGGGCCAGCATCCAGTGGTACTCGACGCAATGCACGAGGCGTTGGACGCCACGGGTGCCGGATCAGGTGGCACACGCAATATTTCGGGTACTACAGTTTACCACAAGCGTCTTGAGGCTGAATTGTCGGACTTGCACGGCAAAGAAGACGCACTCTTGTTTACGTCTGCATACATTGCCAACGATGCTACACTGTCGACATTGCCACGATTATTTCCAAATTTGATTATTTATTCTGACGAATTGAATCATGCATCAATGATCGAAGGCATCCGGCGCAACGGTGGAGAGAAGCGTATATTTAAACATAATGATTTAGATGACCTTCGCCGCATTATGGCCGCTGATGATCCTGATGTGCCAAAATTGATCGCATTTGAATCAGTGTACTCTATGGATGGTGATTTCAGCCCTGTTGGTGCAATTTGTGATCTTGCTGATGAATTTGGCGCACTTACTTACATCGACGAAGTACACGCTGTTGGCATGTATGGTCCACGCGGAGGCGGTATTGCCGAACGTGACGGCCTTGCGCACCGTGTTGATATTATCAATGGTACGCTTGCTAAGGCGTTCGGGGTTATGGGCGGTTATATTGCTGCATCTGCAAAAATGTGTGATGCGATTAGATCTTATGCGCCGGGTTTTATCTTTACGACTTCTATCCCACCGGCAGTTGCCGCTGGTGCGGCGGCATCTGTTGCACATCTGAAAACTAACCAAGATCTGCGTGATCAGCATCAAACACAGGCAAAGATCTTAAAAACTCGCCTTCGTGGATTAGGATTGCCAATTATTGATCATGGAAGTCACATAGTACCTTTAATTGTTGGCAATCCTGTTCATACGCAAAAGCTGTCTGATATGCTGTTGCTGGAACATGGAATGTATGTGCAGCCGATCAATTTCCCGACGGTGCCACGTGGCACCGAAAGGCTTCGGTTCACGCCGTCGCCAGTTCATGGCCCAAAGGAAATGGATGCGCTCGTTAAAGCATTGGACGCTTTGTGGTCCCATTGTGCGCTAAATCGTGCCGAACTTGCTGGATGATTAACACAATATGCAAACGGGCTTTTCTTGTGTTACCCTTTCTATAATTATTAGCGACGAGACGAATCAAATCGTTTCGATGAGGTAGACAGGCAAGGGTACCGGATGATCCGAAAAGGATTCAGACGAACGAAAGAAGTACAAGTCGTGGAAGCGGCTGGTTTTGATGCGTTCGAATTGCGTCTTGGGGATCTTATGCGTGGTGAGCGTGCAACTATGGGCAAGAGCCTGTTGGACGTACAGCGTGAACTTAAAATCAAAGCCGCCTATATAGCAGCCATTGAAAATTCTGATCCTACAGCCTTCGATACACCCGGATTTATTGCCGGGTATGTGCGCTCTTATGCACGATATTTGAATATGGATCCTGACTGGGCTTTCGGTACTTTTTGTTCTGAAAGTGGGTTTGTGACAGTGCATGGTATGTCAGATCAGGCCTCTGGTGCTAAACTTATGCGTCCTACTCCGCCATTTGCTAAAGACATGTTTGCTACTCCAGCCACGCCGTTTACTCCCGCAGGAGACGCAATGTTTTCGGCTGTTGAGCCGCGAGCTGTTGGATCTTTAGTGGTTCTAATCGTGCTGATTGGCGGCCTGTGTTACGGTGGTTACACGGTTCTGCAAGAAGTACAAAAGGTCCAGCTGGCACCCGTTGAAAACACACCTACAGTTGTGGCTAACATTGATCCTCTGGCTGGCGGCAGTTTACCTTCACTTGATGTAGGTATGAATATGGTTGTGAGGTCGGACGCGCCATCAAACGAAAGTTTGGATCGTCTGTACCGTCCGCAAGCATTGGATGCGCCAGTGTTAGTTCCGCGCGATGGTCCAATTGCATCACTTTCTTTTAGGTCTGATGACACATTTTCTCCAACAATTGACGAACCTCTGAATCTAGCTGAGCAAGATAGGGTTCTGACCCAAGACGCCGTAAAGATGCTGTCTGGTGTTGCGCCAAATATCCAAGTAACCGAAAATCGGCTTCCGGGTGTTCAACTTGTGGCTGTGCGGGATGCTTGGGTTCGGGTGCGCGCAGCCGACGGGTCAGTTATCTATGAAGCCACCATGTCTGCTGGTGACACATTTGATGTACCCCAAACAGTTGAACCAGCGACTTTGCGTGTTGGCGAATCTGGCGCAGTGTATTTTGCGGTGAACGGTGCTCACTATGGCCCAGTTGGTGCGCCTGGGAAAGTGACTTCGAACTTGGCGCTGTCTGTGTATAATCTGACAACTAATTTTGTGATTGCCGATCTGATGGCTGACAGGGATCTGGCAGACGTAGTTCGCGTGGCTGAAATGCAAGTTTTGGAACTAACTCAAGATTCTGATCAATAATTCCAGATAATATGTCGCAACCCGTTGTTTGCATGATTAGCGATCACTAAATAAAACGTACATTCTCATGACAGGTGAACACGCTATGTCGCTGAACCATATTCGTCCTTGGCGCAATATTTATCGTCGTAAAAGCCGCCAGATTATGGTGGGGACTGTGCCCGTGGGGGGCGATGCCCCAATAACTGTACAGACTATGACCAATACTTTGACCCCAGATGTGGCTGGCACGCTGGCGCAAATTCAACGTTGCGCAGACGCAGGTGTTGATGTTGTGCGCGTATCCGTGCCGGATGAAGATAGCTCAAAGGCTCTCAAACAGATTTGTGCAGCAAGCCCTGTTCCGATAGTTGCCGACATCCATTTCCATTATAAGCGCGGTATAGAGGCGGCTGAGGCGGGCGCGGCTTGTTTGCGCATAAATCCTGGAAATATTGGGTCTGAGGCGCGTGTGCGCGAAGTTATTAAGGCTGCGAAAGATAACAATTGTTCCATGCGCATTGGAGTGAATGCTGGATCGCTGGAAAAGCATTTACTCGATAAATATGGTGAACCTTGCCCTGATGCGATGGTCGAATCTGGTTTGGATCATATCAAGTTGTTACAGGACAATGACTTTCACGAGTTTAAGGTCAGTTGTAAAGCTTCTGACGTGTTCATGGCTGCCGCCGCTTATCACCAATTGGCTGAGGCCACTGATGCGCCGATCCATCTTGGGATTACTGAAGCGGGTGGTTTGATGTCTGGTACTATAAAATCATCCATTGGCATGGGCAGTTTATTGTGGGCGGGGATCGGCGACACGATCCGGGTATCGCTTTCGGCAGATCCGGTTGAAGAAGTTAAGGTCGGCTATGAAATCCTAAAATCACTTGGGCTGCGTCACCGTGGGGTAAATATCATTTCTTGCCCCAGTTGTGCGCGTCAGGGATTTGATGTGATCAAGACTGTCGAAGCATTGGAGAAACGTCTAGAGCATATCAAAACGCCAATGTCGCTAAGCATAATAGGTTGTGTGGTGAACGGACCTGGCGAGGCGCTGATGACCGATGTCGGGTTTACTGGTGGTGGCAATGGTGCGGGCATGGTGTATCTGGCTGGGAAGCAATCCCACAAACTGAGTAATGATGATATGGTTGAACATATCGTTGAGCAGGTTGAGGCGAAGGCAGCGGAGTTGGATGCAAAAGAGAAAATTGATACTGAGACTTTAAAATAGAGTAGTTACCACATGATTAATTTATTTTTTTGGCTGTCTGTATCAATGTCCCACAGTCATTTGTACCAAATGGGCAGTCTTAAGCACATTTAATAAACGGGTTACAACGATGACCCGTTTTGGGGAGATAAAACAATTTTCTGGATGTTACAGAAACATCATTTTACACGTCGACAGGGGTAACGCTACAAGTTGTCAGCATTGGCCGTGATTGGTTGGAACCTGTTTTGGACCAATCGGAAAGTATATTGACGCTTCTTATTTTTTTGAGTTTGAAACACTTCTACTTCTTGTTTTGCTCTGACTGTTCAAAGTTTGCAAGGCGAAGAATGCGCGTCTTCCAGTATCTAAGCCATTGTTACCTAAATATAATCTCTGTCAATGCAGCGCTTTGAACAAATAATAGCCTAGGTGGCTTAACCTTTAGAAACAACTTCGTAAGCATCGATAGTTCTAATTATTAAAACAATGGTTTTTAATTGATAAATTTGGGCAACGATAATTGTGGTGGGGAAATTAATTTCGTTGGTCTAGGCGTCTGCTATTATTAATTAGGTGTTCTTTTCAAAACGTTTGTATCGCATTTCTGCAGTGACCTCGAATATTCAGTTATCGGTCTTAGAGTGGTCTGCACCTGCGCTAGCGGCACTTACTTCAAAAGTAGTATTGGTGGATTGTCTTGGGAATTTGTTGATCAGCCGGATTACTTACAAATAAAGGCTAAACCAGTTTAAAAAATTAGCCTTTATTTGTGTAAGTCTAGGGAGTTAACCGTCATCGCGTTCTTGTTCGACAATTTGGCGCATCTGAGTTAGGTCAATATAGCCGCGCACCAGTTGATCGCCAAATACGAACGTTGGAGTGCCTGTGATTTGCATGCTGTCCCCAAGGGCGCGGTTGTTTGCGAGAACTGTTTTTGTGGCATCGCTCTGCATTTCGGCAAATATCTCATCAGCGTTTAGGTCGAAGGCAGACGCTATAGAAGACAAACTGGCGGGGGTGATGTCTGATTGCAAAAGCATCAGCGCGTCAGAGATCAGTTTATACGCTTTTTCCCCCTCAACTGCCATCGTGGCGACAGCAAATTGTGAAGCCAACATAGATTGTTCACCCAAGATAGGAAATTCTTTGGTTATAATTCGGATGTTTCCATCGCTTGCAATAAGTTCAGCCACTTCTGGGTGAGCACGGCGGCAGAAACCACAGCGATAGTCGACGAATTCGATAATTGTGATGTCACCGTCCGGATTGCCACCAACAAATGAAGCCCCGTCATTTATTAGCGCGTTCATGTTAACTTGCGCTAAAGTTTCGTCGCGCGACGCCTCTGCCTGTTTCTGACGATCTTCAAGCACAGCTATTGCTTCCATTATCACGCCAGGGCTATCTATAAGGTAGGCGCGAACTTCGGCTCGGAAGGCGTCACGTTGTGTATCAGTCATGTTAATGCTTGCTGTAACGTCTTGGGCAAGAACAGATGATGTGGTCAGTAATAGAGCCACGAGGGTTGATATCAGGCGCATGGGAAACTCCGATTAAATTATTGAACAGCAGAAAGCACGTCTTGCGCACGCTGCCAAGGGGCTGACCCGCGCGCCAGTGTATCAGCGGCGCGGGTGGCATGCACAACTGCGTCATCCATTCGCCCCTGAAGGGCATAACGTTCAGCGGTGGCCAATGATGCCAGGCCCAGTTGATTTGTGCGGGCGTAGGCTTGTCCAAGGTCGCGCAGGGTGGCTGATGATTGCCCGTCCAGTGCGCGGGCGCGTTCTAAAACCATAACTGATAGTGCGTTGCTATCAGTAGTATTTAGGGCCAACAATGCGCGACCATATCCCGCCAAAATTAGCGCTTCATCGCCATTAAGCGCCACTGCTTTCTCATAAGCTTGCACTGACGCTCTAGCTTGGCGGCTTTCGAGTAGAATCTGACCGTAAAGTTCATGCCAGTAGGCGTCATTTGGATATTGTGCCAACAAAGACTGCATCGCTTGGATTGCAGCATTGGCGTTCGCTTGGCGATGATAGGCGACTGCAGCGCGCATGAGGCCAACTGGAGACCCGTCATTCCGCACGCGGCGCAGCGTCCAGTTGGGATTTTGGATGAATGCGCTGAGCTTGCCTTGGGCTCGTGCAAACCAGAAATCGGCTTTCGGATTGGGTTCGGTATTTCCAGGATTTTGAGAGATCAGACCGCGCAAGGTACGAATACGATCTGATGTTAGCGGATGGGTGCGCGTGTAGGGATCTTGGCGAGACACAGAAAGGACTTCTTGGCCACGAAACAATTCGAGCACTTCGGCGGCACTTTTTGGGTCCACGCCCGCGCGCAGCATAAAACGGATGCTAGATTGATCGGCGGCGGCTTCTTCGGCTCGGGTGTGAGCGAAAAACTGGCGTTGTGCAGCACTGGTTGCACCTGCGGCAATACCGCCTGCCGCGGTTGGATTGTCAGAAGCGACGGCGACTGCCAGTGCCAATGCGAAGCCAAAACCAGCAGCGGTGTTGGCACTGCGCAGGTTAGTGATGCGACGCGAGATATGGCCATTGGCAATGTGTGCGGCTTCGTGGGCGATAATGGACTGCAACTGTCCCGCACTGTCTACCCGTTGCAACAGGCCTGAATTAATAAAAATCGCTCGGCCACTGATGACAAAGGCGTTAAGTCCACTGTCGTTGATGACTAAAATACGCACGCTGCTAGGGTTCAGTCCTGCTGCACGCAAAATGGGGGCCGCCAATTGATCAAGACTGTGTTCGATGTCTGCATCGCGGATCAGGTTTACCGCTTGGACGGAAGCTGCAACGCTTGTAAAGGTGCAGACAGCGCTTAGGAAAATAAATAGAACTGAAAGGCGCATTGACGGGCTCCAGTAGGACAGGGCAAACAAGTTTAAAACTAATGTAAGGCAGCTCTAATGCGAAATTCAAGACGGGGCGACGTTGATCCTTTTATCGTGATGGATGTGATGGAGGCAGCGCGGGCGGCTGAAACTGCTGGGCGTCATATTATTCATATGGAAGTGGGCCAGCCGGGAACAGGGGCTCCGCAGGATGCTGTGAAGCAGTTGTCGGTTGATATGTCGTGTGATCCATTGGGATACACGGTTGGATTGGGGTTGCCAGAATTGCGGGCGCGGATCGCAAGGCATTACAAAGATTGGTATGGGGTTGAGCTGGACGCCGATCGTGTGGTGATCACGGCTGGCGCATCTGGCGCTTTTTTGTTGGCGTTTTCGGCGTTATTTGATACGGGCGAACGGGTCGGGCTTGGAGCACCCTGCTACCCATCTTATCGTCAAATTTTGAAGGCGCTGGATTTGTTGCCTGTTGATATTTCCACAACAATGATGGACCGCATGCAACCTGTTGCTGCAGACATAGCGGCGTATGATCTGTCAGGCCTGATTGTGGCGTCGCCTGCGAATCCCACCGGTACAATGCTAGACATTGATGCAATGCGTGCCTTGGCGCACGCTTGCGAGGTGAAAGGGGCTGCGTTTATTAGCGATGAGATTTATCACGGTCTGGCCTATGAAGGCCGAGCTGTGAGCGCTTTGGAGGTGACCGACGAGGTTTATGTCATCAACTCGTTTTCCAAATACTTTTCTATGACAGGCTGGCGTGTTGGCTGGATGGTTGTGCCTAAAGATCACGTGCGTACGATTGAACGTTTGGCGCAAAATATGTTTATATGTCCAACGCATGCGTCGCAACGATTGGCGCTGCATGCAATGGAATGTGAACCTGATCTGGATTTAAACGTAGAGGTTTACCGCACCAATCGTGCACTGATGTTGGAAGAACTTCCGAAGGCTGGACTTGGTAAATTTGCCCCTCCGGACGGGGCGTTTTATGTTTATATAGATGTGTCAGATTATACAGAAGACAGCGTTAAATTTTGTGCGCAAATTCTTGAAGAAGCTGATGTTGCTATTACACCAGGTTTAGATTTTGATCCGATTACTGGGCACAAATGGGTGCGCATGTCTTATGCACGATCCACGGAAGACATTCGCGAAGGTCTCAAACGATTAGTAGGTTTTATGGCTCAACGAGAGGTTGTAATTTGAGCTTTTGGCAAAAAATAAAATTAGGCGTCACGGCGCTGTGTTTTATGTTTTCAAGTGGCGTTAGCGCACAAGAATTTTCAGCATTGGCGCGTCTAGATGTTGAACAATCAGGTGTTGACGATCTCTTTCGCCAAGTTGAGGTTGTACTATATTTGTCCCAGTCGGTGCCTTTCCGTGTGTTTACGTTAGATGATCCGAAACGTTTGGTCATGGATTTTCGTGAGGTTGATTTCAGTGGCGTGAATGAAGCTGCATATGCCAGAAGTAATTGGATTTTAAGCGCACGGTTTGGGACGCTTAGGCCAGGGTGGAGCCGAATGATTCTTGATCTGTCAGATCCAGTGCGCGTGGCACAGGCAGGGATGACTGTGAATATTGTTGATGGAACTGCTAAAATTGAGGTCGTCTTGCGCGAAACGTCACAGGCAGATTTTGTATCAGCTGTAGGGGCGCCCAACGATCCTGATTGGGTGTTTAAGATGGCGTTAGACCCCGCACCTGTTGTGCTGCAAGAGGCTGACGGGCCGCTAATTATCGTGATTGATCCAGGCCACGGTGGGCTCGATCCGGGCGCGGAATACGCCGATACGGAGGAGGCCGACATAATGCTAGCGCTCGCACTGGAATTGGCGGCCGCGTTGGGCCGGATTGAGGGGATCCAACCCGCTGTTACTCGTTCTGAAGATACATTTTTGGCGTTGCAAGAGCGCCTGACTTTGGCCCGCGGGGCGAAAGCAGATTTGTTTATTTCGTTGCATGCAGATGCCTTGGAAGGTGTGCAGGCTACTGGTGCATCAGTCTATACATTGACTGATATTGCCGCATTGGGCGCGTCTCAGCGTATGGCAGAGCGCCATGAGAGAGGTGATCTATTAGCAGGCGTCGATTTGCGTGGGCATGGCGATGAGGTCGCAATGGTTTTGCAGGACTTGTTGCGGGTTGAAACTGCAGCAGCGGGTAATCGCTTTGCAGCCCAACTGGTGCAAGCAATGCGCGATACCGGTGCAGTTTTAAATTCGCGACCACGGCGACAGGCTGCATTGGCGGTTCTGCATGCAGCTGATTTTCCGTCAGTTTTGTTTGAAGTTGGATTTTTGTCCAACAAAGTGGATCGTGCACGGCTTACCAGCCCACAGGGGCGCGCGCCGATTGTGGCGGCAGTAACGTTGGCAGTTGGCCGTTGGGCGGTTGAGGAAGCCGCGCTTGCGCCACTTCTCAGACAGTGATTAGCTTTTGGATTATCTGGTACAAAGGGCCAACTAGATGGTGTGAAAATTGGAGGTAGGGTTTCTCGGGGATATTAGATAATCTAAGAACTATACATCTGCATTAAGTCTTGGAATCCTTCTGGATAAAGGCTGAAATATTTTGGCTTTGCCTGCCGCATTACCAAAAACTTCGCTTATTGTGTTGCCATTTGTGAGCATTATTGACGGTTTGTTTGAATTGAGGCTGAAAACAGTATGAGAGGCGCTTTGGTCATTACGTATAAGGTGAAAAACGTTGTCCCAAGCGAACGTAGTGTTAAATGTTTAGTTCAGATTAAAGGGTTTCATATCGGCGTTTATAAGGATGTTATTAGGTAGATTTTGGACCATTAGATTGGTCATTGTACTTGCACCATCACAGCCAGTGATTGTCATTTTTATATCTGGCAGCAAGATAAAGATTATCGCGCGGGTCACACTTCCGATTATGCAAGTGGTTTGGCGCTGTATTATAAGGTTTAGGTCTAATATCTTTTTTTGTGCGGGTTTTTTCCCGTACGCTACAATCTTTTTGTGATTAACAACTAGCAGCAACACTCTTATAAATTGCGTTAATGTACGCAAGGCTTGGTTTGCCTTTCATAGCATTGGTTTGCGCCAGACCAGCGGGTCGGACAACTGCCATTGTGCGTGCTTAAATCAGTGTTCGAAAACAAGCCCAAAACGCAAGGTGATCTTTTGACGATCTGACATAAACCGCTTATAAGAGATTCAACTTAAATGGGGGCACTTCGCCACATGATCTTGCGTTTCATTTTTTCGTTCTTTGGCGGTATTTTTTCAATGCTTACGCTTGGGGCTGTCATGGCTAGCCTGACGCTGGGTGCGGTTTTCTATATGTATGGCAAAAATTTGCCTACTTATGAGACACTTGCAAATTATCAGCCTAAGACGATCAGCCGCGTATATTCTGGTGAAGGTCAAGTGATTGATGAATTCGCGGAAGAACGCAGACTTTTCACGCCAGCTGCTGAAATACCAAATATTATAAAACAGGCGTTTATTTCTGCTGAAGACAAGAACTTTTACAACCATGATGGTTATGATGTGCGTGCCATTGGTGCTGCCCTTGTGGAGGCCTTTGTCAGTCGTGGTGAGAACCTACGGGGCGCATCTACAATTACTCAACAAGTGGCTAAGAATTTTCTATTGGATGGGTCAATTACTGTAGAACGTAAAGTTCAAGAGTTGATCCTTGCACCTCGACTTGAGGCCACTTTGGGCAAAGAGGGTGTATTAGAACTTTACTTAAACGAAATTGATTTGGGATATCGCAGCTTTGGTGTGACAGCGGCAGCGCGCACTTATTTCAATAAAGCCCTTTTTGAATTGACACCCGCGGAGGCTGCATTTTTGGCAGTACACCCGAAGGCACCATATAGCTACCGCCCCGTGCGTAATCGCGATGCAGCATTGGGCCGGCGAAATGAAATCCTGTTGGAGATGCATGAAAACGGATATATTGATGACAACGAATTGGCTGTGGCTTTGGCAGACCAGATGCTTACGGTTCAGGGTGATGATTTTCCGTCCTATCAATCCGAACGCCCAGCACGTGATTATTTCACCGCCGCAATTGTTAACGAGGTTGAAGACCTTTTTCCGAATTCTGATATGGATAGCGCTGGTTTCTCAATTCGTGCGACAGTTGACGAAGAGCTGCAAACTGCTGCGCGGGTTGCTTTACAGCGCCAGTTAGAAGCTTACGATCGTGATATTGGTCGCTGGCGGGGAACGGGTCTAAAGATTCCTGTTGAAATGTTGGTTGATGAAGAACAATGGCGCGCTGTGTTGCGAAACTCAGAGATTATCCGCACTATTGCGCTGGAAAGCCAGTGGTTTCCCGCTGTGGTGATTGAAATTGGTGATGACCAAATGCGAATGGGCATCGAAGGCTGGTCTGAAGGTGACGAAGAGCCCATTGTGCCTAGTAGCGACATTGAATGGATGCGGGGCAGTTTCGCAGACAACTTTACTGCGGGTGACGTTGTGCATGTGAGGCGTATGATGCAAGACATCGATGGCCAGTTTGTCCGCTGGACCTTGCGGCAAGTACCAGAAGTTCAGGGCGCATTTATGGCTATGGACGTAAACACAGGTCGAGTGTTAGCTATGCAAGGTGGATTTAGTTACGAGATCCGAGTTTCTGAACTAAATCGTGCTTATGCGCAACGACAGCCCGGATCTGCGTTTAAGCCATTTGTTTTTGCTGCTGCACTGGATTCTGGTTACACACCGGCGACAGTCGTGGTGGACGCTCCGATTGAAGTGGCGGCAGGTGGTGAAATTTGGCGCCCACAAAATTATTCTAACCAGTATTATGGACCCACCCCACTTCGCACTGGCATTGAACAATCACGCAACGTGATGACCGTGCGTTTGGCTCAAGAAGTTGGGATGCGTGTGATTGCGCGATATGCTGAACTGTTTGGAGTGTATGACAATATGACGGCGTTTTTGTCAGCAGCGCTAGGGTCTGAGGAAACTACGCTTTACAGGCTCGTTGCAGCTTACGCGATGTTCGCAAATGGCGGGGAGCGGGTAGAGCCAACGTTGGTTGACCGTGTACAAAATCGCTACGGGGATACGATTTACCGCCACGATCAACGGGTCTGCTCGGAATGTTCTGATGCGACCCTTGAACAGGGTCGTGGCCCTCGGGTCGTGTCGGATCGTGAACGTGTGATGAATGCGGTGACTGCGTATCAGTTGACGTCAATGTTGGAAGGTGTGGTTCTTCGTGGTACTGCGCGTGGTGCAGTTAATTTGCCCGTCCCGATTGCTGGCAAAACGGGTACCACCAACGATGAGAAAGATGCGTGGTTCGTCGGCTTTTCAAGCAATATTGTTGCGGGCTGTTACATTGGTTTTGATACACCCCGTCCAATGGGACGGGGTGCTTCAGGTGGCGGAATATGCGCGCCAGTTTTCAACGCGTTTATGGAAACAGCCATTGCAAATTATGGTGGTGGCGCCTTCAAAGTACCCGATGAGTGTATGTTTATTAACATTGACCGTTTTTCCGGTGCGCGCCTTCCGGACACCGCGTTGGGTAGTAATGTTGTGCCGGAATGTTTCCGGGTAGGTGAAGAGCCAATCTTTGGCAATACTTTTGATGGTGGTTTCGCGATGGCGGCAGATCTGCCCTTGTTTGACGAAGCGATTCCGGGCGTCAACGTCAGTGTCACAACATCTGATGGTGATACGGAGACAATAAATTCAAAT
>JBLILC010000083.1:0-12300 GCA_047635635.1 Octadecabacter sp.
TGAAACTGCTACCCTCTAATATCCGCATCCATCTTAATGCAGCTGCAACCCGTGGACTTCGTACAAGTTACAATGTGGCGGGGCGCAGCCAATGCGGCATAGGGCGTTTCATCGCAACCGACCGCGCACACATGGCGTTAGCCTCGATGACAGGTGCTCTGGCGGGCCTAGGCGGTCTGACAACAACGTTGGCAGAACTACCACTTTCAACGACTGTAATCTTTCATGCTATCCAACGGATAGCCGCCGAAAACGGCGAGGACCCAATGGCCGCTGAAACCCGGGCCCAATGTTTGCAAGTTTTTGACAAAGGTGGTCCTGGAAGTAACGACGACGGCATTGACACCAGCTTTATCGGTGCGCGCCTTGGTTTATCTGGCGCTGCAGTCAACAAGTTAATCAGCAAAGTTGCACCAAAAGTTGCCACTGTGCTGGGCCAGAAACTTGCCACACAGACAGTGCCTATTTTGGGCGCTGCTACTGGAGCAGGCACGAATTATGCCTTTGTCTGTTATTATACCGATATCGCCCATGTGCATTTTGGGCTACGCAATCTGGCACGCACATTTGGGACAAGTCAAATCACTGATGCCTACACACGTGAAATGATCAGGCTTAAAAATCAGTAAAATAAAATTTAAACTTGGCGTAGAAAGTCGTTTATGGCACCACGCACCGATTGGTCACCACGTGCTCGTGCCTCACCGATAACATTGCGCACTTCATCAAGATTAACACGTCGTAAAATGTGCTTCACCGGCCCAATTGATGCTGGGCGCATCGATAGGTTGCGCAACCCCATTGCCGCAAAAACCACTGCTTCGACAGGTCGACCAGCATCTTCACCACAAAAACTGACGGGTGTGTTGTGTGTATGGCACCGCGAGATCAGTTGTTCTAGAAAGTTTAGAAAACAGACATTTAGCGTATCATAGCGCCGCCTCACACGTTCGTTTTCACGATCTGCTGCAAAGAAAAATTGCTTCAGGTCATTACCACCGATTGAGATAAAATCGACCTCTCGAAAGAAAATGTCAGGCGCAAACGCGAGGCTTGGTGTTTCAAGCATCGCTCCAATTTCAACATCTGAAGGTAGCGGGTGGCCAAGAATGCGTTCACGTTCCATCGCTTTATCGAATTCAGCGCGGGCAGATCGAAATTCTTCAAGTTGGGCAACAAACGGGAACATTACCGTCAGTGCCCTCCCGTTTGCAGCCCGGATCAGCGCCTGTAGTTGCATTCGCAACACACCAGGCTTTTCAAGACCTACACGAATTGCTCTCCACCCCATTGCAGGATTGGGTTCATCGGTAGTTTTCATATACGGTAAAACTTTGTCAGAACCTATATCAAGGGTGCGAAACGCAACCCTCCTACCATTCGCAGCATCCATCACTTGTGCGTAAAGTGCTGATAACTCACCACGGCGTGGCATTTGGCTTCGAATGAGAAATTGTAATTCAGTGCGAAACAGCCCTACACCTTCCGCACCAGAACTTTCCAAAGACGGCAAATCAGCCATCAAACCTGCGTTCATGTGCAGAGCGGTAATGGTTCCACAATTGGACTGCGCAGGCAGTTCACAAATGCCAGTATACCGCTCCTGCGCTTCCGTTTGCATAGCCATTTTGTCTCGAAATGCAGCTTGAACCACGTCGTCTGGGCGCAAGTGTACTATGCCCTGTTCCCCATCGACCAAGATAGGATCACCGTTCAGTGCCTCAACAGTGATGCCATTTGCTTGAATTACCAGTGGAATTGCCCACGCACGCGCAATGATTGCTGCATGGCTACCGACAGACCCTTCTTCTAACACAATACCTTTGAGCTTTTTTCCGTAGTCCAACAATTCACCCGGACCTATATTACGTGCCACTAGCACTGGATTTACAGGAACTTCGGCACCAGTATTACTTCCCTGACCTGTTAAAATTCTTAGTAGACGGTTCGATAAATCGTCAAGATCATGCAATCTATCACGCAAATAACTGTCGGCAGATTGCATCCGGGTACGTGCTAACGACTGTTCTTTTTCAACTGCAGCTTCGGCAGATAAGCCTTGACCAATATCGGCTTCCATACGCTTCATCCAACCGCGTGAATTAGCGAACATCCGATAGGCTTCAAGCACCTGTTTTTGGTCTTTATTGACAGTCTTAGTCTGTGTCAGCATTTCATCAACTGACACGCGCAAAGTATCCACAGCCTCGCGCAAACGAGCCAATTCATCATCAGGATCATCGGCTACAACGTTTGTAACAACCACACGTGGCTCATGCAGATAAACATTGCCACCCGCAGCACCTTCTTGGCCAACTAATCCTTTGAATAAAGCAGGCTCTTGGTGGCGCGCCCGCAGTGCTACACCCTCACCAGCAAATGCGCCTAATTCATTCATTTCCGCTAACACCATGGCAACTACTTCAAGGGCGTAGACCTCGTCTGCGGTAAATTCACGTGAGATGCGACTTTGTACTACCAATACGCCCATCGTTTCACCAATCCGCTGCACTGGAATACCACAAAAACTTGAATACCGTTCCTCGCCAGTTTCAGGCATGTAGCGAAATCCACGTGCTGCGGGTGCGTCTGCGGTATTCACAACGCGTCGTGTTTTGGCGACGCGACCGACCAGACCTTCGCCAAGTCGCATCCGCGTCTGGTGCACAGCTTCTTGCTGCAAACCTTCTGTGGCGCAAAGTTCCAGCGTTTCAGCATCTCGGAAAAGATATATCGAACAAACTTCCGCGCGCATTGAACTTGCGATGAGGCGCACAATTTCATCTAATCGCGCTTGACCTGCTTCACCGCTGGCCATTACGTCACGCAGACGAACCAGCAACTTGCGGCTTTCAGTCTCAAAACCTTGTGGCATATGATCTCCTGCACCCTTAAAGATTAATACTACAGGTCAGAGAAGGGGCTCGCAATGGCGCCCTTCTCATATGGATTGTGTTTTCTTAAATCCAGTATCCAAACAATAAAGTTGATCTGCAAACTCAAACTGTAAGGTCGTACGTAACCCACTGAGTAACCTGCGCCACTTTATCATAAAGCCCACGCGCTTGCCCATTGTCCGCCGCCGTGATCCATCGCACGATGCTATGACCCTGCTCTACGGCCCTTACCTTGATCGCATCAATAAGCGCATTCGCTGCACCTGAACCGCGAGCGGCTTCAGCAACAAACAAATCATCTAGAGACGATCCCGACTCCGCCGCCAAAGGTCGCGCAAAAGAACGGTAATGCGCGAAGCCAATCAGTGTGCCGTTATTGTCAGCAACCAATCCATTAACTTCGTTTGCAGGATCACTCAACCAAACCCAAACTTTAGCTCTCATTTCAGGCGACTGCGGAACGTCGTAAAACTGGGCATATGCGGTGAACAATTCATCCCAAGCAGACCGATCTGTCGCCTGCATTGCGCGAATAATCACGTTACTTTATCTAGCTCAAACGCATCGTGCAGCGCTTGCACAGCCAGTTCCATGTACTTGCGATCAATAAGAACTGACACTTTTATCTCAGACGTGGTTATTACCTTGATGTTCACACTTTCATCACGCAACACCGAAAACATTTTAGCAGCAATTCCGGCGTGACTACGCATGCCGATGCCTACAATGGATACTTTGGCGACATCAGTATCAGCGACCAAATCATGAAAATTGATCTCACCAGAAAGCTTGGCATTTTCCATCGCCACTTGTGCGCGCGTCACCTGATCTGTGGGGCACGAAAATGTCATGTCCGTGCGGCCTTCCTCAGAAATGTTCTGCACTATCATATCGACATTTACACCCGCCTCGGACAGCGGAACAAAGATCGCTGCTGCAATTCCAGGGCGGTCAGCCACCGAAATAAGCGTCATTTTTGCTTCGTCTCGGCTAAAAGCAACACCGGCTACCACATTGGATTCCATGATTTCTTCCTCCGCACAGACGAGCGTTCCTGCGTCGTCAGTTTGTTCTTCAAATGATGATAGCACGCGCAAGCGAACTTTATACCGCATCGCCAATTCCACTGACCGCGTCTGCAAGACCTTGGCACCAAGCGACGCCAGTTCAAGCATTTCCTCAAATGCAATTTTGTCAAGCTTTCGCGCCTTGGACGTCACCCTTGGATCCGTCGTGTAAACACCATCGACGTCAGTATAGATGTCGCAACGTACAGCCTCGAACGCCGCCGCAAAAGCCACTGCCGTTGTATCCGACCCACCTCGCCCCAACGTCGTGATGCGCCCCTCAGGGCTTATGCCTTGAAACCCTGCGACGATGGCCACCTTTATGCCTTCGTCAAACTTAGCCATAATATTGTCGGTCGGGATTTCTTCTATGCGGGCGGAACTGTATGCGGATGTCGTCATTACCGGCACTTGCCAGCCCTGCCAACTGCGGGCTGGCACATCCATTTCTTGCAACGTCAACGCCATCAAACCCGCAGTCACATTTTCGCCAGAACTAACAATCGCGTCGTATTCTTGCGCGTCATGCAATGGCGATGTTTCGCTTACAAAGCCGACCAGCTTATTAGTTTCGCCCGCCATAGCCGACACTATTACGATCACATCGTAGCCTTTTGCCACCTCAACACCAACCCGTTTGGCTACGCGTCTGATACGATCGATGGTGGCAACGCTCGTACCACCGAATTTCATCACCAGAACTGGCATATTCTGTCCCCAAGGTCGTGCATAAATAAAGTCAGAGTTTTCATAGAACGCGTGGGTCAGCTAAGCAAGGTCAGGCGCGCAAAACAGCACCAGGATTCAATATTCCACGCGGGTCTAACGCATCCTTAATTGCGCGCATCATCACCAGTTTGGTGGGATCACTGTAAGTTTCTAGATCGGCCATCTTATGCCGGCCAATACCATGTTCCGCACTTATTGAACCACCAAATGAATGCGCCAAATCATGCACTGCTGTTTTGACTTCATCGCGATGGCCTTGGTGATCGACGCTGCTACGGCCTTGCAACGGGAATACGTTGTAGTGCAGGTTGCCATCTCCCAAATGCCCAAAACAATTGATCCGAAATTCACCGATTTTAGCAAGAATAACAGGAGCCTTGGCAATAAATTCAGGAATGCAAGAAATCGGTACCGATATGTCATGGGACGAGACTGATCCTATGCGACGGTTGCCCTCAGGAATTAGTTCCCTAATATTCCAAAGATCTTGGGCTTGGCGAACGGACTGTGCAATGATTCCATCCAAAATCAGATCTCCAGCACCCTCGAACAAATCCTCCAATGCGCCCTGCGCAGACTGACCAACCGGTAAACCAATTTTCATTAAAACAGACCACTCAGGTGATACTTTAAAAGGTGCTTTATACTTTAATCCTGTTTCATCGAGAAAATCAAAGCCCTGGCGATTTATTAATTCGAACGCAGTGACAGTCTCACCCAATCTTTCACCTGCCTTGGACAACAACGACACGGCTGCATTGGGACTTGGCACTACAAACAATGCCGTTGCCTCGTTGGCCGGACGCGGCATCATCCGCAAAGATGCGCCCGTAATAACACCCAATGTCCCCTCAGATCCAATAATAAGATCGCGCAGATCATAGCCTGTGTTGTCTTTGCGCAAACGACTCATACCATTCCAGATGGTACCATCGGCCATCACAACTTCAACGCCAAGGACCTGTGCGCGAGCATTACCGTAGCGAATAACGTTTAAGCCTCCAGCGTTTGTTGCCAAAAGACCACCAATCCGCGCAGAACCTTCGGATGCCAGCGATAGCGGGAACAACCGCCCTATTTCCGCAGCCGCAGCCTGGACATTACTCAATATCACACCTGCGTCGACTTCTATAACGTTTTCATCCACAAAAATGGATCGAATTTTATTCATGCGCGCTAGTGATAAAATCACAGGAACGGGCCCCTTAACCGCAGTTTGACCACCCACTAATCCAGTCCCCCCAGAATAGGGAACTACTGTAGTAAATGTGTCAAAACACACAGCCATCAACCTTGATACTTCATCCACAGATGCTGGTGAAACCACCACGCCCTGCCCAGACCAGCGCCCACGCGGTTCGATCAAAAAACCTGCAGGATCAGCCAAAAATGCTGATGCAGGCAACACTTCCTGTAGTCTTCTTACAAATGTTTCATCAGCAGAATTTAACACAATGTCAGCCTTTCTGTTCGTCTATGCTTTTTAAATGTTACAAGGCAGTCCACAAGACGAAGCCACACCTTAAAATGTGGAAAGGGGTTTTATCAGAATTGTTAATAATTTACTCGTAGCACGCTTCAAGAGTTAATCGCTAGATCATCCCACATTTGTTTTGCCACGCCGATCATGGCGCAGGTTTGCGTAAAGAACGTGGTTGCGCCAACGACCGTTAATTTGCAAATAGGATTGCGCCACACCTTCATATTTGTATCCACAGCTTTCCAATAACCCGCGTGACGGGATATTTTCAGGCAAACATCCCGCTTCAATCCGACTCAAATCCAAGTTAGTGAAAGCATAATGAACAACCGCCTCAATAGCTTCGCGCATATATCCCTGCCGAGCGTAAGCTTCGCCGATCCAATACCCCGTAGTAC
Source organism: Octadecabacter sp. (assembly GCA_047635635.1). Lineage (GTDB taxonomy): Bacteria > Pseudomonadota > Alphaproteobacteria > Rhodobacterales > Rhodobacteraceae > Octadecabacter. The sequence goes on from JBLILC010000083.1 coordinate 6,572, forward strand.
CAGCTTGAGCTGGCCCACGCCGAATATAATCAAGAGTAATCGCTCCCAGAACAGTCTCGTCATTGCGCCTAATGATAAATAATGGGAGCGCCGTACCATTTGAAATTGCACGTTGCGCCCAATACACTCGATTGGTGAAACTTCGGCGCGTTAGATGATCGGAAACCCAGATCGGCTCCCACGGCTGTAAGAAAGCCGCTGATTCCTGTCGTAATGCAGACCATGCGCGAAAATCAGAATGGATCGGTGGACGCAGTGTAAGCCGCTCAGTATCTAGTCGAACTTTCTTACGCGTTCGTAGCATTACGCAACCAACCGCTGTTTCAAATCCTCCAGCGAAGGCGCGTCATCGATTGGCCCATAAAGCGCCATGACCGCTCCTGCATCAGTGATCAAATTCTCACCAAAAGCGCGTACATCCCCTGTCGTAACAGAATCAATCCGTTCAATCGTATCTTCAATTGTTGGTACCGTATCCCAGATGGCAACCATACGGGCTAAGCGCTCCGCGCGGTTTGACGGACTCTCGAGCCCCATCAACATGCCTGCTTTCATCTGAGCTCGAGCCCGAGCCACTTCCTCAGCACTCATGTCGTCAGCTGCGCGTTTCAACTCGTCAATTGTCAAGGTAGCCAGCTCACCCAATTGTTCAGCAGATGTGCCCGCATAGACAGTCATCATACCAGTATCGTCATATGCACCTGCTTGGGCAAAAATAGTGTAGCACAATCCACGGTTCTCGCGCAGTTCTTGGAACAGGCGCGATGACATACCACCACCCATGGCAATCGAGTGAATTTGGGCCGTGTAAATACTGGGGTCACGGTAGTCTGGTCCCTCAAAAGCCAAAGCAAAATGCGCTTGTTCTAGGCTTTTTTTGACCCGCCGTTCTCCACCTACAAACGCCGCCACTTCCGCTGCGCTCGGCACAGATCGACGCGGTAAATGACCGAACAATTTTTCGGCTAACTCCAATAATTCATCAGGGTTCACCGCACCTGCTGCCGACAGTATCATCTGATCAGGGCCGTAACGTTCACCGATAAAGTTTGACAGGTCAGATTTAGCAAATGAGCTTACCCGTTCACTTAAGCCCAAAATTGTACGGCCTATAGCCTGATCAGGGTAGGCTTCTTCTTGTAACCAGTCAAAAATAATATCGTCCGGCGTGTCCAAAGCCTGACCAATTTCCTGTAAAATCACACCGCGCTCGACCTCAATCTCCGATGGGTCAAACACAGGGTTAAGTAGGATGTCTGCGATTACATCTAAAGCCAGTGGTACATCGTTTTCAAGAACCCTGGCATAATAGGCAGTCATTTCACGCGACGTATAAGCGTTGATATAGCCGCCAACGTCTTCAATTGCTTCAGCAATCTGTAATGCGCTGCGCCGTTGCGTTCCCTTGAACGCCATATGTTCGAGAAAATGGGCAATGCCATTTTGCGCAAGCGTTTCATGGCGCCCCCCCGCCATAACCCATATCCCGATTGAAGCCGATTTTAAGCCAGGCATCTGTTCTGTAACGATGCGAAAGCCGTTAGAAAGCGTGTGCTGTTGTATGGTCACTGGGCAATCCGCTCCTTAATTAATGTTTTTAAAGCTGATAGATCGTTTGGTACCCGCGTGACCCGCTCTGATCGCTCATACAGGTCTGCCATGTGGGGCGGCAATGGCGGATGCAGGCCTGTCGCCTTCTCAACCGCCTCAGGAAACTTGGCGGGGTGAGCAGTGGCAAGTGTGATCATCGGTGTAACGCTTTGAAAACGATCAGCGACAGTTACGCCAACAGCGCTATGTGGACAAAGCAATTCACCGGACCGAATTAGTTCATCGGTAATCGCTGCATAAGTTTCATCTTCAGACGCACAGCCAGAGGAAAACGTATCACGCAGAATATCGATTGCTCCTTGGGATATCGTAAAAGCACCTTTGGTCTTTAAGTTGTCCATCTGTGCTGCCACCACATCACCATCGCGTCCATAAGCTTCAAACAGGGCGCGTTCAAAATTGGATGACACCTGAATGTCCATCGACGGGCTGATAGAAGGTATCACGCCTTCTTTGACTTGTGAGCCGGTTTGCAACGTACGATGCAAAATATCATTGTGGTTTGTAGCTATTATTAATTTATCAATCGGCAAACCCATGCGCTTGGCAATGTAGCCTGCAAAAATGTCACCAAAATTTCCCGTCGGGACGGTGAAACTAATCGAACGGTGCGGTGCGCCAAGCGATACAGCGCTGCTGAAGAAATACACCACCTGCGCCAAAACACGGCCCCAGTTAATTGAATTGACCCCCGCAAGATTTACACCATCACGAAAATCAAAATCATTAAACATATCCTTAAGGGCTGCTTGGCAGTCGTCAAAATCACCATCCATCGCCAGCGCATGCACGTTGGATTCAACAGGCGTTGTCATCTGGCGACGCTGCACCTCAGATACGCGACCATGAGGAAAGAGGATAAACACATCGACGTTTTCAAGCCCACGGAACGCTTCAATCGCCGCTGATCCTGTGTCACCAGACGTAGCACCAACGATCGTAATGCGCTTGCCTGACCGAGACAGCGAAGTTTGAAACATATGTCCAATCAACTGCATGGCAAAATCTTTAAACGCCAGAGTTGGCCCATGAAACAGTTCCAGTAGAAAATGATTGCTATCAAGTTGCTTTACAGGCGCCCGGGCGCCGTGCCTGAAGTCCGCATAAGCAGCATCAATCAATGCACGAAATTCCTCATCCGTAAAGGTTTCACCAATAAACGGGCGCATCACCGTGAAGGCAATTTCTTCGTAGGACTGCCCTTCCATTGCTAATATTTCGCTATGCGACAACGTTGGGATGACCTCAGGCACATAAAGCCCGCCATCTCGCGCAAGGCCAGTCATCATGGCTTCCTCAAACGTAAGCTCAGGGGCAGCCCCGCGGGTTGAAACATACTTCATTTTAGCCTCCTTTTGAGCGCATAGAACGCGCCACATAAAAACCCGTCATGCTGAACCAAACCGCAGCCAACAAGAACCACGTAATCGCATATTCTAGATGGTCATTCTTAATGTTACGGGTATTTACGCCGAGAGGACTAAGGCGAACATCGTATTGCGATGCAGCGAACAACTCAACCAACACAGGTTCCGTGTCCAACACATCGGCCATCGCGAACACATCTCGGGCATACCATTCATCTTCTACAGGGGCCTGTCCCGAAACATCATCAGGCCAAATCAGGTTACCCTGAACTGTGATTTCTGCAGTGAGGGGAGGTAGCGCACGCGCTTCAGCATCGTTAATCTCAAGCAAACCTTGATCCAGCATAATTCGACGACCATCAATCGTAACAAACACCGAAATAATGTGGTGCCCCGTACCCGCAGCAGTGCCACTATCAAGAAACCGAATTTCTTCACCAGTTGCGGCACCTTGCATGATCACAGTCAGATAATTGTCAGTGTCACGGGATGGAACGACGGGCAGTGGCACTGGATCAGCAGCAACCTGCGCATCTATGTCGCGAATGATGTTGAGCTTCCATTCAAGACGTTCAAGTTGCCAGAAACCCAGCAACAATAATATTATAATGCCACCAAGACCGATCACAATCGGAAATAGAATTTGTCGCATGGGGTGCCTCAAAATTGGGGTGCCTCAACAAGAAAGACGCGCAGGATATCCATCCCTGCGCGTCTTGCCGTGTCAAATCAGTCAGGTCAAGTCAGCTTACTGACCCCAGACATAAATAGAAGCGAATAAGAACAGCCAAACCACATCAACAAAATGCCAATACCAAGCAGCAGCTTCGAAGCCAATGTGGCGTTCAGGAGTAAAATGACCTCTTCGCACGCGGATATAACAGACAAACAGAAAAATCGTACCAATCACAACGTGGAAGCCGTGAAAACCTGTCGCCATAAAAAAGTTTGCGCCATAAATATTGCCAGCCAGGCCAAAGGCTGCATGACCATATTCGTAGGCTTGTAATCCTGTGAATAGGACGCCCAGTAGAACAGAAAGTATCAAACCATTTTTAACGTCTTCGCGGTTATCTTCATGCACCAGCGCATGATGAGCCCAAGTTGCGGCAGCGCCAGAACAAAGCAGAATCAGAGTGTTGATCAGTGGCAGGTGCCAAGGATCGAATGTTTCTATACCAGCCGGTGGGAATTGTCCGTCAATTGCAGGTGATTGTGGTCCCATTGGGTACATCGCATGCTTAAAGAACGACCAGAACCATGCGGCAAAAAACATGATTTCAGACATGATAAACATAATGAAACCATACCGCAGACCAATGGTAACTACTGGGGTGTGATCGCCTTGGTGGGCTTCTACGATGACATCAGCCCACCAGGCATACATGCAGTACAAAACTCCTGCAAAACCAATAAGAAACATGTAGGGGCTGTCTTTGGCGTCCATCCAGACAACTGCCCCAAACAACATGACGAAGACAGAAACACTCGTCAGCAGCGGCCAAACAGATGGCGGCAGGATATGATAATCGTGATTTTTCTCGTGGGCCATGCGTTTCGTTCCCTTGCGGCGTTGGTCTTAATTCAAATCTGTCATCTGCGCTGTATCCGGAGCAGTCTGATCGTCCACCTCGAGAATGGCCTGTTCGTATTCTAGTGGTAAATCGTTTAGGTGAAAAGTATATCCCAACGTGATTGTATGTACGTACTGCCCTTCACGATGATCGACAATAGCGGGATCGACATAAAAAGTAACTGGCATATTGACCGTTTCACCGGGTTGCAGAACCTGCATTTCAAAACAAAAACAATCAATCTTGTCGAAAAAAGCGCCAGCCTCATAGGGCGCAACATTATATGATGCTGAACCTGCAATAGCATGATCAGTAGGGTTGTTAGCTTCATAAAAGGCTAAAACAGTCTCACCAATACGGACTTCCATCTCGCGCTGCACAGGTTTGAAAGTCCACGGCATATCCGAGGCAACAGAGCTGTCAAACCGTACTTTAATCGTCTGGTCAAGAATCGTGTCACTACCGGATGATGCGATGTTGGTCACCCCACCAAACCCCGTAACACGGCAAAACCAGTCATAAAATGGCACAGACGCCCATGAAAGGGCTCCCATAAAAACTACGACGCCTACCGCCTGTGCTGCTGTGCGGTTTGGACCTTGGGTGAAATAATTAAACGGATTAATTTTCATTCAGTGGCCTCTACTTGAGTTGAGAACAATGCTGCCCGTTCTGCTGCCACGTCAGCCGCACGTAGCTCTGCCGCCTCTAATGCACCAGGTTCCAGCTGCGGGCGAGCAACGTGGTCAAACTTTTCTAGCTGGCGAATGTCTGTCAGGCCAAGAACCTTGACAACAGTTAACCCAAATACAATGCCGATTAAGCTTACTAGCAACAGCCCAACACCCATGTTGCGGCCCTTGCGACGGATGTGAATCTCGTGTTCAACTTTCATTTTTTGCTACCATCCCGCCCACGACGTTAGATCATAATTGCGCATCAATGCTTCAATCAGCAGTGCGCCAAAGTGGCCGAACAAATAATAAATCGAAACAATAAACGTTCGACGTTCAACTGCATGGCTATCAGCGTCACTATCAACGTCTGTGCGACGCCAAATCGCATAACAACCTTTTAAGAACCAAAAATTAAGTGCAACGGCTGTGGCCAGATAAAACGGCCCACCGATCGAAGTGAACCCAAGACAGAGCGCTATAGCAACCAGCGGCAAGCAGTA
>JBLILC010000084.1:0-12201 GCA_047635635.1 Octadecabacter sp.
ATTGCTTAGACAGGCATTGTTGTTATCGCGCAATTGCGCGCCTTCAGGCGTTTACAGCCATGGTCACGCGTTCTTTGCCGAACAGGTATTCAACTTCTGATCTTGGGTGGTCACCAAGTCACCCAACAGTTGTATATAGAGGCAGCTTAATTTTAGGGGTACAAAAACGTTTTAAAGTGGGCAAAGTTGCATGCCCCAGCCAAAAAACTTACAACAGATCACCGTCCCCAAAGGTGGTACTGGCCACCTGCATCGTTAATGCATTGGAGTTATAATTCAACTCAATGCCTGCAATCATTGCTCTCACATTTTACACATAAAAATTTAGTAAAATTTTATATCCAGTGGTCGACTTTGGAACCTGTGGAGCACGTTGGGTTCGTTTTATGTCTGGCTTGCCTTGTGTCTGTATTATTGTGTTTATCATATAATCATAGCAGACTTTTTATGTGGTTAAGTTCACATCTTGCCTATCTGTAGTGAGGGGCACCACTCAGGCATAACCGTGAAGGTTTGCATCGCAGTCGAATCATCGGTAACGCAAAAGAAATCAGGAGAGTTTTATGCCCGTTGATCCCATTGCCCTTACAGCTGATCTGATCCGCTGTCCTAGCGTCACACCGGTTGAAGGCGGTGCGCTACAATTGCTTGATCAGCTTTTGTCTGAGGCAGGGTTTGAAACGTGGCGCGTTGATCGCGCAGACACGCCAAACCTATACGCGCGGTGGGGCGTACGTGGGGCCAAAAAATCATTTGGCTTTAACGGTCACACCGACGTTGTGCCCGTTGGTGATGCGGCCGCATGGTCGGTTGACCCGTTCGGTGGTGAAATTCGTGACGGTATCCTTTATGGCCGCGGTGCTACAGATATGAAATCTGGCGTGGCAGCTTTTACTGCGGCCGCAATCGATTTTGTGCGAGACACACCGCCAGACGGGGCTATCATTTTGGCGATCACTGGCGACGAAGAAGGTCCGTCCACTGACGGTACAATAGCCCTGCTGGATTGGATGCAGGCCAACCACGAAACAATGACTGCCTGCATTGTTGGTGAACCAACATGTCCAGATATAATGGGCGAAATGATTAAAGTTGGGCGACGTGGGTCGCTGACATCGCACTTCACAGCGACTGGTAAACAAGGCCATTCTGCCTACCCGCACCGTGCCAAAAACCCGCTGCCGGCAATGGTGCGCCTGTTGGATCGTTTGGCCAGTCATGAAATGGACAAGGGGTCGGATTATTTTGATCCTTCAACCCTTGCGGTTGTGACAATAGACACTGGCAATCCTGCCACAAACGTAATCCCCGCCACCTGCAAAGCTAGCGCTAATGTGCGTTTCAATGACCTGCACACATCGCAATCTGTCATCGCGTGGATGCAGGCCGAGGTTGATGCTGTTGCTGCAGATTTTAATGTAAAAATTGACATGGCTACCTGCGTTTCAGGTGAAAGTTTTATCACACCTCCTGGTGAATTGTCTGATCTAGTTAGTGCTGCGGTGCGAGCAGAAACTGGCATCATTCCGAAGCCGTCCACCACTGGTGGTACGTCAGATGCGCGGTTTGTTAAAAACCACTGTCCAGTTGTCGAGGTTGGTCTGGTGGGCAAGACCATGCACCAAGTTGATGAATGCGTACCGGTTGGACAGATCACTCAGCTCACTGCTATATATGGCCGTATATTGCGGGATTACTTTTCTTGAATGGTGCGCAAGAAAGTAAGTATTTTGCGTTAAAGAAGGTTAACCGAAAATTGGGTCTGACGCTCGCTGTGACGCGTGATAGGCAGAACTTATGACACTCATACCCACAAAGCCCGAAATCCTAGAATGGATCGCCGAAAACCCCACCCAAACTGCCAAGCGAGAGATTGCAAAGGCATTTGGTATCAAGGGCGCAGCGCGAATTGATCTCAAACGCCTGTTGCGTGAACTTGAAGACGATGGAAAGTTACAAAAGCGCAAATCGTCCTATCGTGATGCCAATAAACTGCCACCGGTGTCCGTACTTGAGGTAATTGGCCCCGACAGTGATGGCGATCTGTTTGCACGCCCTTTGGAATGGGCTGGAACTGGTGAAGCGCCACGTGTCTTGATGATTATGAAGGCAGAAGAACCTGCTCTGGGCATAGGGGAGCGCGTGTTAGGCCGCTTGACCGAAGTTGCTGGTGAAGATTTTGCCTACACTGCACGCCTTATCCGTCGAATTGGGACCAATCCGTTGCGTGTTTTAGGGGTGTTTCGAGCAGCATCCGAAGGTGGTCGTATTTTGCCTGTAGACAAAGGCTCGCAAAAGGAATGGATAGTAGCCGCGGGTGCCACGGGTGACGCCAAGGACGGGGAGTTGGTTGAGGCTGAGCAGGCCGGACCAAAAGGGCGCATGGGATTACCAATGGCGCGCGTCGTTTCGCGGCTAGGAGACCCCACACAGCCACGCGCGGTCAGTCTTATCGCAATCCATCAACACGGCATTCCTGACCACTTCCCCGATGATGTGGTTGCGCAAGCCGACAGTGCTAAACCCGCGGGTCTCAAGGGGCGTGACGACCTGCAACACCTGCCGCTGATCACCATCGATCCGTGGGATGCTCGTGATCATGATGATGCTTGCTGTGCGCTTCCCAATGGGGACGGTGGATTTGCCTTATGGGTCGCCATTGCAGATGTCGCGCATTACGTCACACCCGGATCTAAGCTTGATATTGAAGCTCGCAAACGCGGCAACTCCACTTATTTTCCTGACCGCGTTGTACCGATGTTGCCAGACCGTTTGTCAGGTGATCTGTGCTCGCTTCACGAAGGGGTGCCGCGCGCCTGTATTGCTGTGGAAATGCAGATCGACAGTGATGGCAACAAGACTTCGCATCGATTTGTGCGTGGTTTGATGACATCGCCTGCGTCGCTTAATTATGAAGAGGTTCAGGCGGCGATTGACGGCGACGTAAACGATAAGGTTTCATTGTTGCTTGAGGATGTGATCCGGCCTCTGTATGCCTGTTATAGCGCGCTGAAAAAAGCCCGCGCTGTGCGTCAGCCGCTAGAACTCGACCTGCCGGAGCGCAAAATAATCCTCAATGAGGATGGCGTAGTTACGGATGTTGCTTTCAAAGACCGTCTTGATGCGCATCGACTGATCGAAGAATTCATGGTGCTCGCAAATGTCGCCGCTGCCGAAAGCCTTGTCGCTAAAAAGATGTCGCTGCTGTTTCGGGTTCATGAGGAACCAAAAACAGAAAAGCTCGACGCATTGCGTGAAACAGCTGAAGCTGCTGGGCTACAGTTGGCCAAAGGTCAGGTTCTGAAGACCGCGCATCTGAACCGTTTGCTTGACCAGGCAATGGACACTGATCATGCCGAACTAATCAATATTGCGACGCTGCGGTCAATGACGCAGGCGTACTATAGTCCGGATAACTTTGGGCACTTTGGATTGGCGCTTAAGTCTTACGCTCACTTCACGTCCCCGATTCGTCGTTATTCGGACCTGATCGTGCACCGCGCACTGGTTACGGCAAATGGCTGGGGCAAAGACGGATTAACCCCTGAAGATGAGGCGATGTTGCCTGAAACTGCGCAGGCGATATCTGATACCGAACGCCGATCTATGGTGGCGGAACGCGATACAACTGACCGATATCTTGCGGCATTTCTAACCGAACGTGTCGGTGCTGTGATGGGCGGCAGGATTAGTGGCATCGCCAAGTTTGGTGTGTTCGTAAAGCTTGATGAAACTGGTGCTGATGGCATGATCCCGATTCGTAACCTGGGTTCTGAATATTTCCACTATGACGCTGACAACCAGACCCTAATGGGGTCAGACACGGGTGTTGTGATTGGCCTTGGTGTGCGGGTTGTAGTAAAGCTGATTGAAGCAGCTCCCGTTACAGGTGGGCTGATTGTCGAACTTTTAGAAATTAACGGAAAAGCGATGCCCCAAAGTCGCTCATCCAACCGCGGAAAGTCGCCGCGGCGAAAATTTGGGTCAGCCAAGAAAAAAGCCGCAAAAACAGCACGTAAGGTTAATAGAACCCGTACGTAAGCAAGCAAAAAACAGCCTGAACCTCATTCAATCGTTTACGATTTGGAAAAATACGCGCTACTGTGGCAAAAATGGCCTCTCAGTTTTAGTAGGTGGTATGCTAATATTTCGCGTTCTTTTGGTTGGTTCTATCTGCGTCGCGGGCTCAACTTTTGCGGGGCCAATTTTGCAAAATGAACGTGCCCAAGCCAGCCCAAGTATCCAAGTGCAAGCTGCAAAAGAAAGCTTTAACTCCTGGATTGCAGGCTTTCGAAATCGCGCATTGGGCCAAGGCATTTCAGCCGCCACATTCGATGCGGCCTTTCGTGAAATTGTCTATAATACAAACGTGATTGATCGCGATCGCAACCAATCTGAATTCACCATAGCACTCTGGGATTATCTTGACATTGCGGTCTCTGATGTGCGTGTTCGCAACGGCCGCCGTGTGTTAGATAGCAACATGCAACTGTTGGACCGAATAGAAGAAACATTTGGTGTTGATAAAGAAGTCGTTGTTGCAATCTGGGGAATGGAAACAGCTTATGGCGTGGTACGTGGCAGCACCAACATCATCGAAGCCATTGCGACACTTGCTTATGATGGGCGGCGTGGCAAGTTCTTTGAAGAGCAGCTCTTGGCGGCGCTGCAAATCCTACAAGCTGGAGATACGGACCTTCGTAACATGATTGGATCATGGGCGGGGGCAATGGGACACACGCAGTTTATCCCAACAAGTTTTTTAAAATATGCAGTGGATGGAAACGGTGATGGTAGGCGCGATATTTGGGCGGATGATCCGACTGATGCGCTCGCTTCCACTGCTAATTATTTAAGAAGCTTTGGCTGGGTACATGGGCAACCTTGGGGTGTTGAAGTGCAAATTCCGCAAGGGTTTGATTACGCAGTTTCGGGACGTGAAAACGTAAAACTGCCAAGTGATTGGGCTGCAGTTGGTGTTGTCGATATGGCTGGACACGTGATTCCCGATCATGGATGGGCATCGATACTACTTCCCGCAGGGGCATTGGGTGCTGCGTTTATGATATTCCCAAATTTTGAGGTAATCGAGCACTACAACACAGCTGATTCCTATGTAATTGGTGTTGGCCATCTGTCTGACCGCATCGCTGGAGCGGGTCCAATTGAAACCTTATGGCCGCGTAATGATCGTGTGCTCAATAGAGAGGAGCGGATTGAGTTGCAGGAACGCCTAACGGCTGCAGGGTTTAATACCAAGGGCATCGATGGGCGTATTGGGCCGCTGACAATCAACGCAATCCGCAGCTATCAACTTGTCAGTGACATCACCCCTGATGGGTATGCGTCACTTCGATTGCTGAACCGTTTGCGCTAAAATATGCTTTTCTTTGCAGGCAGTCCTTAGCACACAGGATTTAGCTATTTTTACGTTTTCATAGCCTGTTGCCAATGTAGAGCTTATGTATGCATCCATGTTTAAAATATATTTATCTACAGTTTGTTTAAAAAACGTGAAGATGTACTGATTGGATATGATTGGCGCAAACTAAAACTTGAGGCGCTCAAAGTTTACAGTCATGACCAAGGCTGGTGCAGTTTCGAATTCGTTGACACCAAGGGTTTTCTCCAAACATGTTGTAGGCAACCGTACAGATTGCAGATCATTTATGTTTGTTGGGACTATTCCGGGCGATAACCTTTGCCCCTAGAATTCCAACAGGTTTGTGTAGATTTCGTTAAACTAAACGTACAGGTTATATCTGCGCAAAAGCATGACAAGGCCAGTGATTGCCTCTGGATGACAAACCAAGCCGACGCCAATAAAATCTTCATATCTTACCTCCAAACTCTTCCAGTACGGCCGCATATACGCTGCGCTTAAATGGGACGATGTTTGATAGTAAATCATTGGGGAGAATCCACGCCCACTCGGAAAATTCTTGGTATGGTTGTACGATATTGATTTGATTGTCAGTGCCCAAAAACCGCATTAATACCCACTTCTGTTCTTGGCCGCGATAGTGACCCTTCCAGATTTTTGGCACGATGTGATGGGGCAAATCATAATGCAACCAATCGGCTGTCTCTGCTTCAACCGTAACTAGATCAGGTGTGATTCCGGTTTCTTCGCAAAGTTCACGCAGGGCCGCCGTGGTCACGTCTTCGCCGTCATCAATGCCCCCTTGTGGCATCTGCCATGCGTCTTGATCACGATCCACACGCTGGCCGACGAAAACTTTACCCTCACCATTCACCACCATGAGCCCAACGCAGGGGCGATAAGGTAGTTTTGCGATCTGTTCAGCGGTTAATGTTTTGGTCATCTAGGTGATCCTTCAAATGAAAACGCCGCCGAGTTTAACCCAATGGATCACTCTCAGCGGCGCAGTCTCCTAACACGGAGATTTATATTAGTCGTTATTGGCACTCAGAACTTGCAGCCCCTTTAAAATATCAATGGCATAGGCCATTTGATAATCCTCAATCCGTAGAGTGGCGGCGTCTTTGGCGCGCGTCCTGTCGGCTTGAATTTTCTCAATTTCATCGTCAGTCAGGCTGTCATTGTCCAATGCGCCGCGCAGGTCTGCCTCGGAACGGGTGAACCCTGCATCATCATCTTCCTCGATTTCGGCGTTTGGATCACGACGCGGTTGTTCAACGATGATGTCGGGCGAAATACCCAGCGCCTGAATGGATCGACCTGACGGTGTGTAATAGCGCGCCGTTGTTAGGCGCATTGCACTGTTACTACGCAGTGGCATGACCGTCTGCACGGACCCTTTGCCGAACGAATTGGTGCCAATGACGACTGCGCGATGGTGATCTTGCAATGCACCCGCTACAATTTCGGAAGCGGATGCAGACCCGCCGTTGATAAGCACAACAATAGGTAGACCTTCGGCAAGATCACCCTCACGGGCATTCCAGCGTTGACCATCTTTTGGGTCGCGGCCACGGGTCGATGTGATTTCACCAGCGTCCAAGAACGCATCAGAAACTGCAATCGCTTGGTTCAGTAAACCACCGGGGTTGTTGCGTAGATCAATAACAAACCCATTAACGTTTTCGATGCCGCCAGCTTCGGTCACTTGTTCGGCCAACTGTTCCTCGAGGCTTGGATAAGTCTGGTCACTGAACGTCACAACACGCAGCACAACTGTCTCGCCTTCAACGCGGCTGCGCACAGCTGTTAATGTGATAGTGTCACGGATGATGGACACCTCGAACGGTTGATCCACGTCTTCGCGCACCACGGTGATAATAATTTCTGACCCCACAGGACCGCGCATCAATTTAACGGCTTCATCCAGCGTTAAACCCAGCAGGTTCTCGCCGTCTACACGTGTGATGAAGTCACCAGATTCGATCCCGGCTTCGGCGGCTGGTGTGCCATCAATTGGCGACACCACCTTTACAAAACCTTCTTCTTGCGTGACCTCGATACCCAGTCCGCCAAACTCGCCACGCGTTGATTCACGCATATCGGCCGCATCTTCGGGCGATAGATAGCTCGAATGTGGATCAAGCGAGGTGAGCATGCCGTCAATCGCTGCTTCAATCAGGGCTGCTTCGTCGACGTCTTCAACATACTGCGCTCGAATGCGTTCAAAAATGTCACCAAACAAATCAAGTTGTTCATAGACGCTGGCGTTATTATCTGCCTCCTGCGCAATCAACGGACCTGCGATTTGCGTTGTTACGATAGCACCTAGTAGGATGCCGCCTATAGCCGCCATTGCAAATTTCTTCATCTAATTTATCCCATTATCATGTTTGTGCCTACACGACGTACGTTTATTAAAACGCAAACCAATCCGCGGGGTTCACTGCACCTTGCCTGTCTCTTACCTCAAGATAAAGCGTTTGCGTGCGTTGTCCTGTGGAACCCTGCGTGCTTTCGTTCAAAATTGCTTGAGCATCCGTAATAATCCCCCCCATCAGACCGATCGGGGTGCCGTCTGGCACGATCTGCCCAACCTTGCCGAATGCCTCATCCAACCCTGCGATCACCCAAAGTATGTCTGCGGCGGGTTCCAGAATGACAACGGTGCCATAATTAAGCAGCGGACCCGTATAGCGGATTGTGGCTGACAGCGGTGTAGAGACCAGTGCCCGGGGTCTTGTCGCTATCAAAACACCAGGGCGTGTAACACCCGCAGCATCAGCTTCTTTAAATTGTCGAATTACCTGTCCGACCACAGGCAGCGAAACGGCACCTTTAACGATGCTATCATAGGGCCCGCCAACTGCTTGCGTCTGTGCTAAACCTGCTGCGAATGAATCCAAGGTCTGAGCACTTGCAAGCAGCACTGCCGTTTGGATTGGGTCCTCCAAGAACCGTTGCGGCAAGTCGGTGCGATTCGAAATTGCCGCACTCAAAGCTGACCGTGCAGTTTGAACACCTTCCAAGCCATTTCTAAGAGTGGTTAGTGCATCAGTTTGCAAGCTGCTCAGATCAGCCACCTCTTCAATCTGTTCCCGCAAGGCTGAGACTTTATCTTGCAATGCAGGCGTCACAGCGGCCAACATCATCCCCGAACGAGCAGTCCCTGTCGGTCCCGACGGATGCAGAAATAGGATTGGTGCAGGTGCCTGTCCTATGGTTTGTAACACGCTCAACAACCGCGCAACCTCGTTAGATCGTGCTGCTAGATCAGTCTCTAACGTGCGTTTTCGGATCGCTGCACGGCGCAAGCCGTCTCGTAATGCCGCAAGGCCGGCTTCATAGGCTTGTACTGTTTCTGTCAATGCAGCGACACGATCTGACCGACCTTCTGCTGCTTGCAGAATCGCCCTTACACCTTGCAGGCGCGCGGATGCTGCATAGGCTGCTTCTGCTGGTGTTTCTGCGCTAAGCGGTCCCGTAAGCAGCGCACATATGATCACCAAAACTTTCAATTGATTAGACTTTTGCCTGTCATTTCGGGTGGCAAATCTAGTCCCATTAACCCAAGTAATGTCGGCGCCAAATCTGCCAGCCGTCCGTTGTTTAAAAGCGTACCCCTAGCTCCACCAACCAGTGCTATAGGTACCGGATTGGTGGTGTGCGCCGTGTGTGGCCCACCGGTTTCAGGATCAAGCATTGTTTCGCAATTGCCGTGATCGGCAGTGACAATCATTGCACCATTCGTAGCCTCAAGTGCTTCAAGCACACGGCCCAAGCCAGCGTCCACAGCCTCGCACGCTTTCACCGTTGCGCTGATGTCACCTGTATGTCCGACCATGTCGGGATTGGCGTAGTTGCAGATGATCAAATCGTAACCATCACGAATCGCCCCAACAAACGCATCTGTTACTTCATTGGCAGACATTTCTGGCTGTAAATCATAGGTCGCGACTTTTGGTGATGGGGCCATGTAGCGATCTTCGCCAACCTCAGGAACTTCAATTCCACCGTTTAAAAAGAACGTTACATGGGGGTATTTTTCGGTCTCTGCGACGCGAAACTGTCGTAACTGTTTGGCGGCCACCCACGCACCCAATGTGTTGGTGATCTTTTGCTTGGGATAACACGTGGTCATATACTCATCATGGCTAGTGGAATAATTCACCATTCCCAGTAAACTCAACGCAGGTCGCCCAATAATGTTAAACCCGTCAAATAGGGGATCACCCACTGAGGCCAAAATCTCACGGGCGCGATCAGCACGGAAATTTAAGCAAAACACGCCGTCACCATCGGCCATACCCGCATAATCACCCAGTACCGTAGCGGGAATAAACTCGTCTGTTACACTGTTTTTATAGGCTGCCTTAACCACATCAGTGGCGTCGTTTCCGTGCAAACCCACCGCCTGAACTATTGCACGGTAAGCGGTTTCAACCCGTTCCCAACGATTGTCGCGATCCATTGCATAGTATCGGCCGCAAACGGTCCCGATGGTCACGCCCTTTGGCATTCCGGAAATCAGATCTCGCATAAAAAGAGCACCAGACTTTGGCGCAACATCGCGCCCATCGGTGATGGCATGCAACACCACGCGCACGCCACGATCCACCAATGCTTTTAGTGCTGCTTGAATATGAACAATATGCCCGTGCACGCCGCCATCACTGACCAGTCCCATCACATGTGCGACTTTACCAGATGCCTTCAATTTATCACTGAATGCGACCAGTGCAGGATTATTAAAAAATGATCCATCTTCAATTGCCAGATCAATAGCACCTAAATCCATTGCTACCACACGGCCAGCGCCAATATTAGTATGTCCGACTTCAGAATTGCCCATTTGTCCGCAGGGTAATCCCACATCTGGCCCATGGGTGATCAATTCGGCTACAGGACCCTCCATCACCCGATCATAATTTGGAGTATTGGCCAAAGCAGGCGCATTGCCTGTGATCTCGGCACGCTTGCCCCACCCATCCAGAATACAAAGAACAACGGGTTTTGGGACTGTCATGGTAAAATTCCTTTATCCTTAAACCCTTTTAGCGAACCTCAGCTAAGGCGCAAACCGCCCCAAAACCATATTGGTAAATATAACTTAATTCTTAGACGCGATGATAGGGCGCACCCGCCAGAATGCTAGCTGCACGGTACAACTGTTCGGATAGCATTACTCGTAATAACATATGTGGCCAGACCATTTTTCCGACACTTAACGACGCGGCACACTTAATCCGAAGGCTTGGATCAATTCCGTCCGCACCGCCAATAATAAATGCCAGATCGCTGCGCCCGTCGTCGCGATAATGCGCTAGATCAGCGGCAAAATCCGGTGATGATTTTATTTTGCCGCGTTCATCCAATGCAATCACAGTTGCTCCTTTAGGCAATGACCTTTCAAGCAATAAGGCCTCAGCCGCCATCCCGCCGCCTTTGCGGTCTTCAACCTCGCGCACACTTATGGGACCAAGGCCAAGGGCCCGGCCCGTTCGATCAAACCGCAACAGATAATCGTCAATTAGACTGCGTTCTGGGCCAGCCCGCAGGCGGCCCACAACGCACAACGTTAGGCGCAACTTATCACGTCGTTCTCTTGGCGGCCTCTGCGGCGTTGTGTTCAGCCGTGGCTTCGCCAGGGTTCTGCCACATTTTTTCGAGCTGATAGAACTCGCGCACTTCAGGGCGGAAGACATGTACAATAACGTCGCCAGTGTCGATTAAGACCCAGTCACCGGTGGCACGACCTTCTACTTTGCACAAAATCCCAAAGGTTTGTTTCAAGCGTTCTGTCAGCTTTTCAGCCATCGCTGACACCTGACGTGAAGACCGACCAGATGCGATGACCATGTAGTCGCCCATCTCAGATTTGCCATGCAGATCAATCTGCACGATATTTTCGCCTTTGTCTTCGTCCAAGGATTTTAGAACAGCAGCAAGCGTGCTGTCAGAATTTGGGGCTTGCACGCTCATTGCGTGGAACCCTGTGTTGGCAGGGGTGCCTGCCGATGAAGTAAGAGACAGATCATTGTCCTCCTGAGAATCCGCCGTCAAAACCCCGGCGCTAGGCATCTCCCTACTTAACAAGCGATGCACGGCTTTTCAATGAACAGAAAGCTGATCTGCTGCGCTGCGGTAATTCTGCCAGATTGATCATAAAACAGGGTGCATTTCGAGCACTAACTAGCAATTTTTGTAATTGGCCCATTGAGTTGAAACACTGCACTGCCGACTGTGATTATTGTCTTCAGGAACGACAAGATCTTCTAACTAACTCTTTGTTTTTGATTAATATTTTAGTGAAGTGGAGAAATATGTATTTATTAAATGGTCGGAAAACAAACATTTTTTCAACGAGTTGAAATAGCATTTTAGCCATTCAAACTCCTGGAAAACAACGAACCCCGTCGATTGGAAAGGATTGCCCAGAGCTAATCCTAAATAAGTTCAGTTTAACTGTTACCAAATAAATAATGCGTACGGTTATCCAAATCATGAAAAGTTGTAACGCAATAAATGAAAAAATGAATATTCTCACAGCCATCATAACACTCAACTTTTCAATCCATTGCTTTATGCTGAATCCCGGGTTCATCGATGATTTTAACTTCACGTTGTAGAAAACGAAATTAAAATACCGTTGTCAAAAAACGCGTCCCACAGCGCCAGATGAACGTTGCCGCGAATGTTAGTTAGACCGCCAGTGGGGGCCTTGATCCAGAACCGAAGAATATAATCAACGCTGTTATCGCCAAAGCCGACGATGTGACAAACGGGTGGGCGAAATTCGAGGACGCGATTCATGCAGG
>JBLILC010000085.1:0-11852 GCA_047635635.1 Octadecabacter sp.
TGAAGTCAGCTTTTACTTTCCTGACACCCAAAGTCTCACACATCTTCGTGTTCTTGTTGGGTAATTATCACGTGCTTGAAGGACGGTCCGAGCCACTACTGTAAGCAGGCTCGTATCTATAATGCTGCGTTCAACCGTTACATTTGACTAATATTGCTTCAAAACGTCCACCTACTTCGATGGCTTCGTGGGCTGATACACAGTCCTCCAATGGATAGATGCGGTCAACTGGACAGGACAATGCATCTGCATCCAAGGCGCCGTGCAGCTTGGAAAGCATCGCGTCACGCTTAATCTTTGGCAATAGATAAATTAAGATAATGTCGATGGTTACGGCTTTGAACAGCAAGGGAAGGAACGGCAACTTAGGCTCCATGCTTTTGGCTGAGCCGTAAGCAGCTAGACGGCCATTGGAGACAATCACTTTGGCGTCTACGGCCACGTTGAGGCCAAACTCAACCTCGACAACTGTGGGGATCAACGCGCCACCATTGGCGCCAAGGATTTGAGAAGCCAGATCAGCTGCGCTATAGTCAATCACGCTGTCGGCACCGGCTGCTTTCACCCGTTCCATGTCACGCGGGCTGCATGTGGTGATCACTTTTGCACCACACCATTTTGCAAGCTGCACGGCCAGTAGACCGACTGTGCCTGCACCACCTTGGATCAACACAGTCTGCCCCGCGATGTCATCACCGCCAAAGACAGCCTGTGCAGCAGTCAGGCCTAGAATACCAAGGATCGCACCAGTTTCAAAGCTGACGGCATCAGGCAATGGCACGGCCATGTTGGCGGGGAGTGTGATGTGGCTTGCCGCAGTGCCATAAGAACGCTGCCATTGACCATTCCAGATCCAGACACGTTGACCGATGCGCCCTTTGTCCACGCCACTGCCCACAGCCTCAATCACGCCTGCGCCGTCACTATGCGGGATGACAACTTCAAAAGCGGGCCGATTCAGCCCCGGACGGCCTTTGCGCGATTTTACATCTGACGGGTTTACACCAGAAAAATTTAACGCAACGCGAACTTCGCCCGACTGAAGTGAAACTTTATTTACCTTTTGAAAATGCAGGACGTCTTTGGCTGAGCCAAGCTTAGAATAAGTGATCGCGTGCATGACATTTTTCTTTTGGGGTAAATAACTTTTCACTATCTTGTGGCAAAGTAGAGAGTGATGCAATTTTTGCGACCTGAAAGAAGCACCATTTGAAGAGTTGCCGACCTATTTAATAACCTAAAATTAGAGATTTTCAAAAGCAGAATTTCTTGGCAAAATATTAAATAAAATTTTTGGATATAGACAGCGTAGTATAGCCACGCACAGACTATAATTTTTTCACCATCTTAGGCCGCGAGCGCACTGCCCCCTGGCAGAAGTCTTTTTGGACGTCGATTACAAACCATGCCCTTATCACATTGGATCTTATCACTGTGTTTGAACATAGCTTTGATGAAATGTTCATTGACAAAACTACATCCCCATCAATATCATTTGTGTGCAAACGAAATTTCATTGAGAGGGTTCAATTGACGTATCATAGCCCCACGGACCTGAGCTTAGCCCTAGAGATTGCAGCGCAACCCAAAGGCAAAATCGTCGCAGGAGGGACAGATGTTTATCCCACAGCAAAAAAAGGCGTTCTGCCTGAGTTTTTCCTGGACCTGACACGTTTGAATGGCTTTACAGATATCGCAAATCAAGACGGCATGCTTCGAATTGGCGCTGCGACTACCTGGACACAGATCACTAAAATTAAACTTCCACCAGCTTTCGATGCGTTAAAGCAAGCTGCAAAGGAAATAGGTAGCATTCAAATACAAAATACTGGAACAATTGCTGGCAACCTTTGCAATGCATCCCCTGCTGCAGACGGCGTTCCACCTCTACTGGCGTTGGATGCAGAAGTAGAATTAGCAAGTGCGGCAAGGGGCACGCGTGTACTGAGTCTTTCAAATTTTATTCAAGGCGTGCGAAAAACGGCCCTTGCTGATGATGAACTAATGACGTCTATTTTGATCCCCGCGCCCCCTATTAATGCGCGTTCGGCTTTTGAAAAACTGGGAAGCCGACGTTATTTGGTTATCTCGATATCAATGATTGCAGCTACTATAACATGCGACAGCGATGACCGTATTGTTGACGCCCGCATTGCTGTTGGATCGTGTTCTCCGGTGGCACAGCGTTTGCATCGGCTTGAACACGATATCATTGGGAAGTCGTTACAGGATATTAAAATTACCCAAGAACACTTCGAACCACTCTCTCCAATTGATGACATTCGTGGCAGTGGATCGTATCGCTTGGATGTCGTAGCTGAACAATGCATTCGAGCTATCAGGAGAGCGGCAGGGCATGAATGAACCGACCCCAACTTTAGGGACCAAATTCAAACTAAACGGTACTCTGGTAAAGGCATTTCCCAAGCCAGGAGATCGCCTTTCTCAAATGCTTCGTGAACAACTTGGCGCTCGCGACGTCAAGATTGGTTGCAACGCTGGCGATTGTGGTGCTTGCACTGTGTTGCTTGACAGAGAGCCAGTTTGTGCGTGCCTCGTTCCTGCTCAACAGGTGGCTGATCGTCGTGTTGAAACGCTTAGGGGTTTGCATACATCGGACAAATTAGCTTCTGCCTTGGCTGAGAGTTTCCAAAATAACGGCGCCGCGCAGTGTGGAATTTGCACGCCTGGAATGATGGTCGCGGCAGTCGCATTATTGCGTGACAACGCGGCACCCTCCGAGCAGGAGGTTCAAGACGCTCTTGCTGGTGTCTTATGCCGCTGCACTGGTTATCGAAAAATAATCAAATCTGTTCTATCGATTACACCAATATTGGCTGAAACAAAGGGACACGTAGGTGAGCCCATTCGGCGCGTTGATGGAGAAGATAAAGTCGTGGGCCGAGAGGCTTTCGGGGATGATGTTGCACCTGTTGGAACGCTTGAGATTTTTATTATAAGAACTCCATTTGCACGTTCTACATTCAAATTTGGCAACTTGCAGGAATTTGTCTCATCAAATGATGGACTAGTAGATGTTATGACAGCCGCTGATGTCCCAGGCCGTAATCTGTTTGGTGTTATCCCTCAATTTGTTGATCAGCCAGTCTTTGCCGAGGTCGAAACCCGTTTTCGAGGGGAAGCCGTTGCGGCTGTGATCGGAACACCAGAGGCTATCCAAAAACTGAATCCAGAAAACTTCCCTGTTAGTTGGTCAGAGTTGGCCGCCGTGACAAACGTCACCTCAGCACAATTAGCCGACGCCGGGCAACTCCATGAAGGCAGGAAAAACAACGTGATGTGTAGTGGTTTTGTTTCTTGTGGCAACGCCAAAAAAGCGATTTCAAACGCAGATGTGACGGTTGAAGGCAACTACACCAGCGGCTTTGTAGAACACGCCTACATTGAACCAGAGGCTGGCTTTGCACAAATTGTGGACGGCCGTGTCGAAGTACATGCCTGCACCCAGGCACCCATTATGGATTTAGAAGCTTTAGAAGCTATTCTGAATATGGACAGGACTAAAATTCGGATCATACCAACGGGTGTTGGTGGTGGCTTTGGGTCGAAATTAGACATTACCGTTCAGCCCTATTTGGCCCTTGCAGCATTAAAGACGGGCCGTCCTGTTCGATTAACTTATTCAAGAACAGAGTCGATGCAAAGTTCGACCAAACGGCACCCATCAGACATCAATCTTAAGATCGGCGCGACTGCTGATGGCAAGATTTCTGGCTTTGATTTTTACGGTGAATTTGACACTGGTGCCTACGCAAGTTGGGGACCAACCGTCGCAAATCGCGTACCCATTCACGCATCTGGACCTTATCAAATTAGTGACTATCGCGCGGAAGCAAAAGGTATTCATACGAACAATCCACCCGCAGGCGCCTTCCGTGGTTTTGGGGTTCCACAATCAGCAATTGCTCAGGAATGCCTATTCGATGAATTGGCCGCAAAACTGGATATAGACCCCTTAGACTTCAGAATTCTGAACGCGCTTGAAAACGACGCTCCAACTGTTTGCGGGCAAGTCTTTTCACAAGGTGTCGGAATCAAAAAATGTCTCGAATCCTTGCGGCATGCATGGGACACAGAACGTTCTGAGGTAGTTAAGTTCAATGCATCTAGTACAGGTATCAAGCGAGGTGTCGGTATCGCAGCAGGTTGGTATGGATGCGGAAACACCTCTTTACCAAACCCGTCCACAATCAAATCTGGGATCTTGGCAGACGGAACTATTGTTCTGCATCAAGGCGCTATGGACATTGGACAAGGTGCCAACACCGTTATTTTGCAGATATTTGCAACAGCGCTTGGCGTGCCGGTTAAGGGCATACAGATTATTGGTGCAGATACTGATGTGACCCCAGACGCAGGTAAAACATCTGCTTCGCGTCAAACCTATGTTTCAGGAAATGCAGCACTGCTATCTGGTGATGCATTACGCGCTTTAATCTTGGAAAAAATGAACGTTGCCCGTGATGCGACCCTAACGTTCGGTTCAGGTTTAATCCGTGCAGCTGACAATAACGGCTCGCACGAAATGGCCTTGTCCCAGCTAACTCCAGACAAAGAAGGTTTTGTATTTCGAGCAGAGGAAACCTATGATCCACCCACCATACCCTTGGATAAGAATGGTCAAGGCGTGCCATATGCACAATTTGGCTATGCTGCCCATTTGGTTGTGGTTGAAGTTGACACAGCCTTTGGCACAGTGAGGCCAACCAAATTTGTTGCCGCACATGACGTCGGAAAAGCGATCAACCCGATGCTTGTAGAGGGCCAAGTTCACGGTGGCATCGCGCAGGGTTTAGGGATGGCACTAATGGAAGAGTACCTGCCCGGTCGGACTGAAAACCTACACGACTATTTAGTGCCAACTATTGGTGACATCCCACCCATCAAGACAATAATTATAGAAGAGCCTGATGCACATGGACCTTACGGCGCAAAGGGGCTTGGCGAACATGTTCTGATCCCAACAGCGCCCGCCATTCTAAATGCCATCCATGATGCAATAGGTGTTCGAATCACAAAGGTTCCAGCAACGCCATCTCGTGTACGCGCAGCAATAAAGACCCATTTAAAATGAATATTCCCAAACCAGAAAAAATTCGGTGTGACGCGTGCCCCGTAAATTGTTTTATTGCAGAAGGCAGATCGGGAGCCTGCGACAGATACGCAAACCACGATGGTCAGCTGGTACGGTTAGACCCTCTAACAATCATCCATGGCACTGACCAGAAGCTAGTACCTTTTATGAAGAATGGAGCGTCCGAGATTTGGGATGGTAATATCATCAAAGGGGATCGTCCATTTATCACGGCTGTTGGTGCAGGCACGACCTACCCTGACTACAAACCTGCCCCGTTCATTGTTAGTCAAGATGTGGAGGGTGTGGATATGGTTACGGTCGTCACAGAAGGTATTTTCTCCTACTGTGGCGTGAAAGTAAAAATCGATACGGACCGCCATATTGGCCATGAGCGTGATATTGTTCGCGTTGAGGGCGAACCAATTGGCCATGTCATGACCACTGAATATGGCTCTAAAATGTTGTCATTGGGTGGTGTGGAACATCTGACTGGAGGATCAAAGAAAGAGGGCCGCGTAACGTGCGATGCCCTTCTTAAGTTATGCAACCGTGAGGCTGTCACGCTAACGATCGGGGAAGTTGATCACACAACCAACGTTGTGGTTCAAGCTGGCAAGGCCCCTATCATCAATGGTGACGAAGAAAAACTGATGCGAGTTGGGTGTGGGTCGGCTACAATTGGTATGTTTGCCAAACACTGGCTGGATCATACCGATGATGTGGTTGTAGTTGACGATCACATCACTGGGGTGTTGTCCGAACATCAGGCGGGCAAAGAACTAGACGTCCCCCCAACTGGAATAAAGATCATTGGAAGACGTTCAACCCCGGGACGGTATTTTCAAGTTGCTGAACCCGGTACAGGTTGGGGCGGCACAAACATAGACGACCCCTTGAAAATTTTGGGGCCTTTTAATCCAAAGTTTGCAGCTGAGGGCATGAGACTGCTAATGGTTTCGACAACAGGTGAACAATCCGCATATTTTAAGCTTGATGCAGATTTGGTACCTCAACCCGCCGATATGCCAAACTCATTGCGCCTATCGAACGACCTTATTGCAGAAAATTGCGAACCGTCAGTATGCTCCGTTCTGTTTATGGGTGGTGCGGGTGGTAGCCTCAGGTCCGGAGTAACCGAAAACCCGGTGCGACTGACACGTTCGGTAAAAGAATCGCTGACCCATGTATCGTGCGGTGGCGCGGACGTTTTTGTTTGGCCTGGTGGTGGCATAACAGTCATGGTTGACGTTTTGAACATGCCAACAGGGTCGTTTGGGTACGTTCCGACACCGGCACTGGTCGCCCCCATCGAATTCACCTTGCGGGTCAGCGATTACAAAAACCTTGGTGGCCACATGGATGAAATCAAACCAATTGAAGATATTAAAACAGATACGCTGCGCCGCGTAAAACAAAACGTCCAAGGGCATGATCCAATGTCACATGCAAATTATCGCTGGTCGAATGGTGACAAATCCTAATGGATGTTTTCGCAAATATCCTTCCCTGCGGAAAACGCCTGCATTTGCAGCACGGTCCTATCGATCTAATTATCGGCGCCGAGGGCGACAGACAGAGTGCTTTTTTTGCCGCCAAAAATCGCTTTACCACAGTCCTTAAAGAACTCGTCGTTGAACTGCCCAAGCTAAGATTGCCGATGAACGCAGATGTGTCATCGCCATTAGGGTCGATTGCGCAACGTATGGACAATGCGGTGCGCCCCTTGGCACAGGGCGTGTTTGTAACGCGAATGGCAGCTGTTGCGGGCAGCGTGGCTGATGCTATTTTAGACGCCATGCAAACCGCAACCCTGTCACGCGCCTATGTGAATAATGGTGGAGACATCGCGCTGCATTTAACCGAAAGCCAGTCGTTTACACTTGCGATGGTGGGGTATGATGGCAGTGATCTAGGCCGTGTGACAATTCACCATGACGATCCTATCAGAGGGATCGCCACCAGCGGCCGTCACGGTCGAAGTTTCAGCCTTGGTATTGCTGATAGTATCACAGTGCTCGCCGCGAATGCTGCCAGCGCTGATGTAGCCGCCACCTTGATTGCTAATTCTGTCGACCTTGCGGGGCATCACGCAATCAAGAGGGAACCCGCATCTCATTTGGACGATACAAGTGACCTTGGTAATCTCCCTGTTGTGGTTAGCTGTGATCCACTTTCTCTGCACGACAAAACACGCGCCCTATCATTTGGCCGGTCATTGGCTGACACTTACATTCGACGTGATATTATTTCAGGCGCAGCCTTGTTCCTTCAAGGATACTCTGAAACGACATGCCCTGCGCAGTTTTCACTTCCTCAAAGGACCTTAAATCATGCCTGACGTTATTGTTCGTAAAATGATCTACTCCGTTGAGGAGATTTTTCACGAAGGCGGTCCACAGCCCAAGAGGTCGCTGCGTCGTGCCGCCGCTTTGGCGATCATCGAAAACCCATTCGCCGGACGCTATGAGCCCAAAATTCAAGGTTTTATGGAAGATTTAAAACCACTTGGCCTCAGTATGGCACAACGTTTACTGGACATGCTTGGCGGTGCTGATCAAATCGAAGGTTACGGCAAAGGCGCGATGATTGGCGAAGCTGGAGAGCTTGAACACGGTGCATTGTGGCACGCACCAGGTGGGTACGCGATGCGTCAGTTGTTGACAGGTTCCAATGCAATTGTGCCTTCAACCAAAAAGGTCACCGGTATGGGAGGGCGATTGGATGTACCGATTACGCATATCAGCGCGTCCTACGTCCGCAGCCATTTCGATTCTATGGAAGTGGGCAGTAACGACACTCCCCGTGCCAATGAAATGGTATTGGCACTAGTCATGAGCACCGGCGCACGCATCCATAATAGGGCCGGTGGTCTGGATGCAGCCGATATTATTGGAAAGGATGGCCTACGATGAACGCTAAAATTAGAAAAATCGCTGTGAACATCGAAGAAACTCACCGTGAAATTGGTTGTGAAATATCGCCTGCCACGCGCAAGGCTGTAGCTGTAGCCGTTATCGAAAACCCGTTTTCTGGCATCTATCAAGAAGACCTGACTGCGCTGATGGATATTGGTGCAGAGTTGGGTGCGCTTTTGGGAGAAAAATGCGTGCAAGCTTTGGGGATCACCCCAGATCAAGCCGAAAGTTACGGCAAGTCTGCGATGGTCGGCGAGAATGGTGAGTTAGAACATGCAGCAGCGATCTTGCACCCAAAACTTGGTGCGCCACTGCGTATTGCCGTTGGGCAAGGTGCTGCCCTTGTCGCATCGTCCAAAAAGATGGGCAGTTTAGGACAGGTACTTGATGTGCCTTTGGGCCACAAAGACGCAGCGTATGTGCGTAGCCACTTTGACGGTATCGAAGTCCGCCTCAATGACGCGCCGCGCGCAAATGAAATTATGGTTGCTGTCGCAGTAACCGATAGTGGTCGACCATTGCCCCGCATTGGTGGATTGCTCCACACAGACATCAAAGGAAATGACGGCCTGAGGTAGTACAAGGCGTTGTTGCGAATTATCGCACAACACCATAGGAGGCCGTATGAGCATAATCGCAAACCAAGAGACCGACCTTGAATATATTTTGGAAGAACAAGTTGGTTACTTGCTGCGGCTCGCTAGCCAACGCCACTCCGTAATTTTTCAAAAATATGCGCTAGAAAGCATGACACCAACGCAATTTTCAACTTTAATACGCGTTGCTGAAATTGGTGAGGTTTCCCAAAACCACTTAGGACGACTCACTGCGATGGACGTGGCGACGATCAAAGGCGTGGTGGATCGTTTAAAAAATAAAAATCTCATCACATCAAGACCAGATGAAATTGACAAACGGCGGACAGTCATCTCCTTAACCGCAAATGGCACCGCTCTTGTTGCTGAATTGAGATCGACAGGCTTGGAAATAACACGTGAGACGCTTTCGCCACTAACACCCAAAGAGCGGATCACATTGGTGGCATTGCTTCGCAAAATTTCATAGTGATTTAAGCTTCGCAGGAAAAGCCTTGCCTACGTCTAAACGAGTCCGCGAGAATAAAATTGGAATTCGCAGTCTCGGCACTCCTGTAGAAGCATACTTGTGAAACAGTATTGATTGGGCCCTGTGGAAGAACAGCGTCCCTTAGTTCGATAAGGATGTCTAACTTCGTCCAATTTTTGAACATACCAGATGAAATTTTGATTAAAACATCACGATTTTGACACGTTGCGAATTATTGCTATAGCGTGGATCATCTAAAATGTTGGACAACCCCAGCGTTTTGCACAAGGCCTGAAACTGGTGGTCATTGCCACATACTGTAATTATGTACCCATCTGAAACTGCAAATATCTGGTGTGGAATGATGTTTGGGTGCGCATTGCCCATTCAACTTGGGGATGTGCCAGATGCCAAATAGTTCATTACTTGATCAGCCAGGACACCTGTCATGCAATCTAAAAGTGAGATGTCGACGTGCTGGCCAAGACCAGTTTTCGCACGATCTGCTAAAGCAGCTTGAATACCTATCACACCGTATAAACCAGCAAAAATATCAGCACAGGCAACACCAAGTTTTTGGGGATCACCACTTGGTTCACCACTTAGATCCATACAGCCAGACATACCCCGTATCAGAAAATCATAACCGGCACGATGCGCTTAAGGCCCGTCTTGGCCAAAGCCAGTAACAGAACAATACACTAAACGAGGGTTCAGCTTATTCAGTGTAACAAAATTTAGGCCGAATTTACGCAGCCCTTCCTACCTTAAAATTCTCGATCAAGATATCTGCATCTGCAATTAGTTCACGCAGTTCGGTTAGCTGATTTTTATTTTTAAAATCTTCAGTTTGGCTGGTTTTCTACAGTTAGCACAATGGAAATACGCAACGGATCGATCACCTTCATGATCCACAAATGGCGCCCCCCCCCACTCACGAGTATCATCCCCCTCAGGGCTTTTTATCTTGATGACGACTGTACTCAGAACTGAAAGAGTTTGCCCAATCCAAGGGGCTGCAAGAATTCGGACCAGTTCAACAACCTTTAGACCAGTAAGAGGTGAGCTCACAAGATATGCTCGGGCAGGCGATCAGCCGGAGGCGTATTGCGAGAGCGTCCAGAGCAAACTTTTCCATCAATAATTGTCATACCCACACCCGGCAGGTTTCCTAGCTTGACGGAGTCCAGCATCGTTTTCCCAGGGGCATGTTGTGCCTGGTCCAACAAGACAAAATCAGCGCATTTTCCAACTTCTATCAGTCCAGTATCCAACTCGCGTTGGCGCGCAGTATTGCCGTTTGCAAAGCAAAAAGCCTGCTCTGCGGGCACGTTGCCAAAGGCCGACAACATCGCAACCATTCTTAAAATTCCTAGAGGCTGAACTCCAGAGCCCGCAGGCCCGTCAGTACCCAAAATAATCTGATCGAGCTTATCTAGCTCACGCGCCGTGTTCAAAGCCAGAACTGCGGCTCGTTCGTTGCCGTTGTGAACAATCTCGAATGCAGAAGAACAACTTTCACACAAACATATGATCTGGTCGTCTGGCAGCGCTGAATGCCCACCATTGATGTGTCCAATTACGTCAGTGCCCGTTTCGATTACCATATCAGCATCGATCAAACCTGATCCCGGAATAGACGGACCGCCAGTGTGGATTGTGCTTTGGAGACCATACTTGCGCGCCCAACTCACCATTTGTTGCGCTGTTTTGCCATCTTTAACGGTGCCCAAACCAACCTCGCCCAACAGCTTCACGCCTGAATCAGCCAAGTCTTTGAAGTCTTGTTCAACCATACCGTGTTCAATCACAGGTGCGCCCGCATGAACCTTTACACCTGAAGGGCGAAAATTTTCGTACCAGCGCTGAGATGCAATGGCCATCGCCTTAAGCCCAATGATGTCTTTCGGGCGTCCAGGCATATGCACTTCGCCAGCTGATATCAGGGTCGTCACGCCGCCGTGCAGTGTACTGTCAATCCAGTTAAGTTGCTGTTGGCGTGGTGTGTAATCACCAACAACAGGATGGATGTGGCTATCAATCAGACCTGGCGCAAGCGTCACATCATGGGCGTCGACAACAGTCGTTGCACCTTCACAATCAATGTCTTTTTCATACCCCCACTCCAAAATTTTCCCATCAAGCGCAATAAGGCAATCCCCGTCAAAAACAGGTTCCTCAAGTTTCCCTGACAGAATTTGTCCAATATTTTTAATGACTAGTTTTTCCATAATAGGTTCTCCTGCGGGTTGAATAGTTCATTTGTATACCAATAGTATTTGGTTGTCTTGGTCAGTCAATTTTATGGGCGATAGTGGTGAATAATATCAAGTATTGACAGGCTTACTAAAATATTATTATTCATTTGTATACAAATGAAATTAAATCATATTATCTATTGCTAACACATACTGTGAATATCAGGGCTATCTCGATTTCTACCCCATAAATCGCTTCTATCAATTTGAAAGCATGATCATAATTAATACTGAAAAATATATCAGCCATGGTGCCTATGGCTCGAAGTTTACTATTAATGCCATCATTTCAGAAAACTATTCTAATACATAAAATGGACCACCTTAAATCATAAATGCGCAAAATCTTGATCCAACATCACCAAGAACAGCACATCTCAGAGCAATGCTGGCATTTAGGTAAACACGTCTGAAAAATTTCCCTCGTTCTCAGAAGCCCCTTACCTACACTTAAGATTGGACAATACATGACACGTACGGACAACGTGACACCCAGCTTTCCAGCTCCACCCGGTG
>JBLILC010000086.1:0-11839 GCA_047635635.1 Octadecabacter sp.
GACAGGAAGCAATTGCGCTGTTCCCAAACGAAAATGCCGTTGTTGAGGAGATGCGTGTTTAAAATCTCTGTGCCAGGTGAAAACTCGAACCGGAAAAGCGACCCGTAACGCGCCATGTGTACGGGGATATTATTATCGGTAAACAAAGCATCTAACCGCTGGCAGAGGTTTTCGGTGCGCGCCGATAGTTGTTCCTGAAGCGCCCCGTCATCTTCCTCAATGTGGCGCAGCACTGCATCAGCGGCGGCCAAGGACAAGGGGTGACCATTAAACGTGCCCGCGACGAATGCCGTGCGCGGACCTGGTCCGCTAACGTCGCCATATTCCCACATGCCGCCATCAATCGCGTCCATAAATCTAGGATCACCTGTCAGCACGCCGATCGGTAAGCCGTGACCCAGTACTTTGCCATAGGTCACCAAATCTGCCTTGATTCCAAGGAGTTCTTGCATTCCGCCAGGTGAAAACCGAAATCCAGATATGATTTCATCAAGTAAAAGAGGAACCTTGTGATCGTGGGTCAGGGCTCGTAATTCGCGTACAAATTCAAAAGGGCGGTTTTCAGGGTCGCGGCTTTGCACGGGTTCAACTAAAACAAGTGCGATTTCATCGGCGTAGCGGCGAATGACGTCCAATGCCTCTGGGTCGCCATAGTTTAGTGAGATAACGGGATCTATCATCCCTTGTAGTGTGCCGTCGGTCATGGGCGCTGATTGCGGCGTACCGTCTGGGTCAATCCAGCCCGTGGCTAAAACACCGTCAAAACTTCCGTGATATGCGCCGCGGAATACGACAATGCGCGGACGGCCAGTGACCGCACGGGCAATGCGCACGGCGCACATGATTGCTTCGGTCCCAGTTGAGAAAAATGCGCTGCGCTCTGCACCGGTCAAGGTATTTATTCGTTTTGCTACCTTTTCAGCCAGCGGCGTCGCTGGGCCAAGTGCTGACCCTTTGTGCAACTCTTCAATCACCGCGTCTTTGATGAAGGCAGCGTTATGCCCAAATAGGCAGGTACCAAAGCCCATAGTTATATCAATATATTTAGATCCGTCGACGTCCCAGACATAAGCCCCCTCAGCACGGTCTGTCAGGAGCGGGTAGGTTAATTCCTTGGTTTCAGGGGTATAGCCAAAAACCGTGCGACTATTGGCAACATGTTTGCGTGCTAATTGTGCGCCTGCTTTTGATCCGGCGCTGCGCGCGTTCCACTCCTTGGTCAGTCGGGAGATGTGATCTTTTTGCGTCTTTGATAAGTGTGCATTGGACATGCCTGATTTACTAAAGAGGCCCTTGATTTGTGCAGGCGCATTGGCTGGTTTGGACGGCATAGGTGTGGTGGCTGGAACCGGGACAGAGCCACCTTGCAATACCGCAAATTGTTTGCCAATAAGGTCTTCTACTAGCTTGATCTGGGCTTGAAATAACACCGCTATATCTTCGGATTGGCTTGCTTGCTGGGCCATGGGAGCAGAGGGCGCTGGGCGCGCCGTAGCCAACAGGTTGGCCAGTTTGCGCGGGGTTTCCGCACCCTCAAATAAGACGCGCAATTCTAAATCAAGTGCCGTTTGTTTGGCCAAGGCGCGTTGCACCTGCACCATGGCCAATGAATCCAAGCCAAGGCTGGTTAAGAGAGCATCAGGGTCGATGATGGTTTCGGCAACGCCAGAAATGCGCGATAGGATTGCTAGAATTTCGGGGAGCGTATCAGTTGACGCGATTTGTGGTGTAGGCGGTATTTGTTGCATTTCGCTGACCAGCTCTATTGCGCTAATGGCGCGTCGTGGAATGGTAATGTCAGTGCGCGGATGACGAGGTAGGTCGGAGCCCGCTGCGCCACGGGTACCGAACCACGATTGCCAATCAATCGCCGCGCCATAGGTCCATGCCGCACCGACGGACTCCGCGAGTGTAGCTTGCGTGTTCGTGCCCGCGATCCAAGCCGATTTTGGTGCGATTGAGGGCCCGAGGCGGGACAAAACCCCACTAGGTCCCATCTCGACGAATATCGTTTCAGGGGTCAAAGCGGCGGTCGTAACAGCCTTGGCGAATTGCACAGGTTCGCGCATTTGTTGCTGCCAATAGTGCGCGCTTGTGAGTGTCTCGGCGGTGACCTGCGCGCCCGTGAGTGTTGAAAACACACGAACGTCTGATTGCGCCTTTGGATTTAGGGTGATGGCCGCTGCCAATGCATCTGCGGCGGGTTGCATCGCGGGGCTGTGAAATGCGCGCGTGACGGCAATTTGCGTGCAAGGCAGGTCGGCCTTTTGGGCAGCTACGAATACCGTTGCAATGGCATCTTTTGGCCCGGACAGAGACAGCGACATCGGGCCATTAAAGCCCGCAATACAAACGGCCGGAACATCTTTTATGAGGGCTTCGGCCTGAGCTTGTGTTGCGCGAAGAGCAAGCATGGCGCCATCTTCAGCACTGTCTTGCATGACCCGCCCACGCGCAACTGCCAGCGACATGGCGTCGTTCAACGACAGGATACCAGAGGCCAACGCACCCCCTATTTCCCCAACACTATGGCCTAGAGTGGCAAGAGGTTGCAGACCAAAACCTGCCCAAAGCGCAGTCAATGCATGGCCAAATCCAACAAGTGCAGGTTGCGCCAATTCGGTTTGGGACAGGCGTGTGTCATCAGCAGGAGTGTCGCCGTAAAGCCAATCAACCAATGAGCGCCCTGCAACATCGCCAGCAGCCGCAGAGGCATCATCAAACGCGGATTTGAACAGAGGTTCAGTGCGATAAAGATCCTCACCCATTCGCGCCGCCTGCGCCCCTTGACCAGGATAGACAAAGACATAATTGGGCGCTTCAAATGCGCGGATAAACTGCGATTTGGTGAGGTCTATTTCTGTTGCATCATGAAGCACAGCAATCTTACGTATCGGGCCTGCAATGCGGCGGCTGGCCTGACCCGCCGCGAGGTTGTTGTGGGCGTCGGGTTTGGATTTGTCTAGAAGTGTGCTCCAGTGTGCCACGAACTGCGCGGAGGCAGTATCGCAAAGCACTGACAGTGGCAAAATTGTTGGACGGGAAGGCTGTGTTTTATCCTCTAGTTGTGCTAAATCTGAGAGAATTGCATATGCGTTGGTGCCGCTCATACCAAATGATGCGATCCCTGCGAGCCTGCGTCCCGTTTTGGTCCAGCGAAACCCCTCAGCCATAGCGCCAAGCGTCTGCTTTTCCCACGCGAACCGCTTGTTCAGTACGGTGCAAGGCCGGTTGGCCGGTACGAACCCGTGTTTCATCGCAAGCAATACCTTAATCACGCCTGCTACCCCAGCGGCGGCCTCAAGGTGTCCAATGAGGCTTTTGACGGCGCCAAGGGGCAGAGGCGAGCCACTGCGCCTGCGCAACACGGTTTCAATGGCATCGAGTTCAATTGGATCCCCGAGGGCGGTGCCCGTGCCATGTGTTTCTACCCAATCCAGATCATCCCCCGCAAGGTTGCCTGCTTGCAAGGCGCGCCTGATCAAATCGCGTTGGGCGCGGCCGTTGGGGGCGGTGACGCTTTGGCTTTTGCCGTCATGGTTTACGACAGTTGCAATCAGCTCGGCAGCGATGTGATCGGCGTCGCGTTGGGCGTCTTTGGTCCGCTTGAGGACAACAAGTCCCGCACCCTCGGCACGTCCATAGCCATCTGCGGAGGCGTCAAATGTCTTGCATAAACCATCAGGTGAAAGCGCGCCCATATTGGTAAGCCCTGCATGTAAATCGGGCGACAGGATCAGGTTTGCACCACCCGCAATTGCCAGATCGCAACGCCCAAGGGTCAAGGCTTGCGCGGCAAGGTCCATTGCCGTGAGGGATGACGAGCACGCTGTATCAATAGCCATTGCAGGTCCGCGGAAATCGAACAGATGTGCTATACGGCCCACAGCGATGCTGCCTGCACTGCCAACGACCACATAACCTGCTTGTGCGTCCGGATCGGGCAGGGTTTCTGCCCTGCCGGTGGCAAGGCCTGTTTCGCTAAGACCGATGAACAAGCCCACGCGTTTGCCTGCGAGTGCGTGGATGTCTAGTCCAGCGTCCTCAATCGCTTGCCAAAGCACATTCAAAATCAAACGCTGCATCGGGTTCATCCCCTCGGCTTCAGTCTGGCTTAAGCCAAAGCGGCTGGGATCAAAGCGATCAATATCTGACAGCAAAGCGGCAGGTGGAAGGGGGGGGGCTTGGGTCCAACGGTCAGCAGGAATAGCCGTTACAACAGCGGTAGGCGCATTCAGAAAACTCCAGAACTCCTCTGGCGTATCACAACCAGGAAAACGGCAACCATAGCCGATAATCGCAATCGGGTCTTGTATTAGTCCAGTGTTTTCGACGAGGGGAAGGCTATCATCACCAGTGGCAAGATATTCTGCAAACGCTTGCGGGCTAGGATGATCAAAAAGCCGCGCGATCGAGATGTCTCGGCCTAACCATCCACCAATTTTTGTGCAAAGCGCCATAGACTGACGCGAGCTAAGGCCTTGATCCATCAATGGCTCGTTCGGAGTTATTGTTGTGCCTGATAAAACCTCTGCAGCGGTTGTGATAAGTGATGCAGCGTGGCGCATGTCGCCAGTCTTCAGGGCCGTGCGCATCGCATCACCCTCAGCAGATTGTAAAGTTGAGGGTATGACATCTTGCCCGATAAACGCGCCGTTTTCAAATGCATGTACCAATGCGTGGCGTTGAATTTTACCGCTTGTGGTTCGGGGCAAATCCCTCACGCCAAAAATTTTGTCTAATGCTATGCCCGATTGCGCCAACAAATGGACGGTGATGGCTTGGCATAGCGCAGGTAAATCAAGTTTCTTTCCACGCACACGAAAGAAGGCGAGCGTGCTTTGATCGCCAGTTTCAGGATCACGGCCCTGTGCGATTGCCACCTGTGGAGCAACTGCTGGCATGCCTGGCGTGGTTTGCACAATCCGTTCTAAATCGGAGGGGTGGAAATTGCTCCCTCCAGAAATGATCACATCTTTGGCGCGTCCGACCATCACGAATTCGCCATCGTGGATAAACCCGATATCACCCGTATCGAGCCAACCATCCGACTTAAGAACCGCTGCGGTCTGATCGGGTTGATTGCGATACCCAGACATAATCGCGCCAGAACGTACATGAAGATGACCAACGTGATTTTCATCCTTTTGGATGCCATTGTCATCTACAATACGGAACTCGGCATCTTTGATTGGTTTGCCAAGCATCGGCAAGCACAGCGCTTTTGAATCGCCTTTATCTAGGAGCTGTATTTTTTGACCTGGATCAAGTGCATGGCGCGATACGGTCACAGTTTGCAATCCGGAATGCATGGTGATGATCAACGTGGCTTCAGCGAGACCGTAAGCTGGCTGCAATGCCGCAGAGCGAAACCCAGTGGGTACGAGCGATTGTGCGAATGTAGTCAGAACGCGTGGCACCAATGGTTCTGCGCCAAGCGTGACGACCCTTAACTTATTAAGATTAAATTGCGCCGCGCGTTCAGGTTTAATCACACTGCTGATAATTTCCAGTGCAAGGTTCGGCGCGCCTGTGATCGTTGCTTCAAAATCGCTCAAGGCCTTGATCCAGCTCATTGGGCGACGCGAAAAATCCTCTGGCGTTATGAGAAGTTGCGGCACGCCGTGCAACAGTGGAAGAATATGAAAATGAAACAAACCAAAGTCATGCGACATCGGCATCCAATTGAGGAACTTGTCGGAATTTTGGAGCGAGAGTCCTGTTTTCAGCAACTCCATCTGTGACTGGATTGCGCGATGGGTCAGGTCAACGCCCTTGGGTGCGCCTGTGGATCCTGACGAAAACATTACAACCGATACGGCATCGGGATCAACACTGGGTAAAGGCCTGTTTAAATGTGCGACGCTTTTCAGACTGTCAAAATCCGGCCCACTGAGGAGATATGCGCCTTTGGTGTGTTTTGATGTTGTGAGTGTGAGCAACGTGTCGTGGTCTTCGGTCAATACCCACGCTTGATCCAACACAGCCAATGCGGCCAATGTACGTTCTTTTTGCGTGTCGCTTCCCATTGGCGGCATTGGTACGGCCAAAAGGCCAGCGGCTTGACACGCCCAGAATCCGCATGCAAACGCCAGTGGGTCACCAACCACGAGCATCACGCAGTCCCCCGGGTTTGCACCCTTCGATATCAATTGCATTGCGACTGCAGTTGCACGTTCAACCAGTTGCGCAGCAGTCAGGGTTACATCAACATCGTTCCGGTCTCGCCGTGTCAACGTCCCGTGACGATGTTGGACTTTTGCCAACAGCGAAGACCAAAGGTCTGTACCAGCGGCTTGGGGAGTGCCCAATGGAGCCTTGTGCATTTAGAGTTTCTCTTTCAAAATATCTTCAGCGATAGCATCCGCCAGTACAAGGCGAAGTTGCGCTGTCCATTCTGTTACATGTGGGGGGTGAAAAAGGCTGAAGTTGTCGCCACCACTCGGAATAATGGAAATGCCCGATTGTAACTGTGTAGTAGGACCCAATGCGTCGGAGGTTGTCGATGTCAAAACAGCAGTCATGGCATTGTTGTCCAATAGCGTCGCGTCGTAGTTGATTTGCATTTTATGACGGTTATGAAATTGGTCTTCTTTGCGTTTAATTTCTTCTATTCCAAGAGTTTCTTTGAAAACTTTCATGATATTTGACCAATAGCGTCGCTTCGTCAGCGGCGATTGGCGTTCTTTCTCATCAATTATCTGACCTGGAATGCGGTCTATTAGCACTATGTTAGGCGCATGGTGTGTTGCACGCAGCTGATCGGCGATAGCATGTGCCAGATCCGCACCAAATGACCATCCTATCAACACGCGGTAGTCCGCAATCTTTTCACCAATTTCGCGCAGCACCCATTTGGCCGCTCCGGTCATGTCGGTGCAGGCGTCAAAGGCCATACTCTCGTCAATTCCGTCGACCGCATGGTCGGGGGCAAGCAGGCCTAACCATTCGCGGTAAATACTGCTGCCACCCATTGGCCCGGGCAAGCAGAGCATCCGTGCTGAACCAGGTTTATCCCATAGACGGATCACTGCACTTTGAGGCGTCTCGTTGTGTCGCCCCAGACGGTCGATCTGTGCAGCGATATCGGCAAGTTTAGGGTAGTCATTGAACCAGCGTAGTGGCAGCCATTCACCATGCAGTTTCTTGTAGCGAGACGCAATTTCTAGCGCCCTAAGTGAGTGCCCGCCCAAAACATAAAAGTCGTCATCGCGTCCGACAAATTCGGCCCCCAAAACATCTTGCCAAAGTGTGGCCAGTGATTTCTCAACCGGTGTTTCGGGTGGCTGCGATTTGTAGATAGCTTGGGGCGCGTGTTCAATTGATGCGGACATAGTCATCAAATCCGCCTTACCGCTACCCGTCAAAAGCAGCTGTGACAAAAATATGAACTGTTGCGGGATTTGAACGTCCAAAAGACTAATGGACAATTGTTTGCGCAGCCGGCTGACGTCGCGGTTGCTATCCTTGACGGCGACAAATGCAACCATTTCTGGCCCACTGTCCGTATCGCGCACACAGACGGCGGCATCTGTGATCGATTGAATGCCTAACAGGGCGATCCGCGTTTCTTCTGGATCAACCCGTTGGCCGCGTATTTTGAATATGTTGCCAATGCGGCCTTCGAAATACAGGGCCTCTTGGTGATCAATAAGTCCCATGTCACCACTGCGAAAAAAGGACTGGCCATCAAGGGTCGTAAAACGGTCGTCCTGTGATTTCTCCAAATACCCAGAAGCAAGACAGGCACCACCAATCGCAATTTCACCGCGTATACCAACGGGCATAGTCATGCCGTTTTGGGCGATAATCCTGATCTCGGTGCCGTCGACCGGTGATCCTATGCCATTCAAAGGGAGCTTAAGTAGCGTTTTGATGTCACAAGGTGGGCCCATCGTGCAGCCAATGGTCGCCTCCGCTGGTCCATAATGCATCGCGACCTGAAGCTGCGGACAGAGTTTTGCCAATGCGGACAATACGTCGTGGTCCGGCCGTTCTCCGCCAAGGATCAAAAGCCGCCACGCCGCCAAACCTTTGAACTGTTGCGGGTCGGGTGCGCTTAGTAAAAGCCGCAAGAAGCTGGGCGTAGTCTTTACCACGGTGATCTTTCGGTCGCTCATTTCCTGCAAGATACGATTGGGATCAACGGCCGCAACCGCACCGATCCAATGGCATGCGCCACCTACCGCAAGAAGGCCAAACGCCGTTGTATAACCCAGATCAAACGCAGGTGACGTGACCTGCAGCGCACGGTCTGACGCGGTCAATCCCAGTGTTTGCGCCGCACTGTTGCAATAATTCGCAAGCGACGTGTGGCGGACGGCCACACCTTTAGGCCGACCCGTCGTGCCTGAGGTGAAGATAATATAGGCAAGCTTTTCGTCATCATTCGCGGGCTGAGCCGCTGCTGCAAAAACATCTAATCCAAGTAAGGCCTTAGGCATCGCTGCTTCAATCACCGATTTTTGGCGCGCGTTTGGCCAGCGTTCATCAACGGGCACAAAGGATGCGCCACACCGCCAACAGGCGAGTGCATTAAGCGTAAAATCACGATCTTGAGATGCATTTATCGCCACACGGTCCCCTGACACCACACCTTGTTGACGCAGCGTTTCGGCGATTTTTACGACTGCAGTTTCGACATTTTTGACGTTCAACGCGCCATGCACGTCCGCCAAAATCATATGTTCGCTGGATATACCCTCAAGCATTTGCGCGATGGTTTCGACCGTGTCGCGCGGCGGTGACTGAAGACGGCTTTGTGCGATAGTATTGCTACAAATCGGCAATTGCATGATTGGAGTGTGTGGCTCTTCCAAAAGACGCTGTAAAAGATCGCAGGTCAGATCAAGCAACCCATCAACTCGTTGTGCCAGACAACGTGTCTTGTCATGGCGCGCCTCAACGAAGGGGGCTTGGCCAAGCGTGAAGCCGATTTGGAAATCATAATGATCCCAACTATTGGCATGGTAATCTTTGAGTGTGAGCCCCGACTGTGGAAATTGCAATAACTCCTCGTTTCCCCAAGCAAGGGTTTCCGGTCTGCCAATCATTGTGTGATCAACGCCGGTGCTATTTAATCCTGCAGTTGCAATAATATCGGCCAGCGGCATGGCCGACCACATTGAGGCTGCATGTGACTGCTCTTGAATGACATGACACAGGCCTGCGAACGTCTGTTGACCTGTTAGGTCAACGCGCAGAGGCAGAGTCGCCGCAAACAGGCCGATCGCGCTTTCAATGCCAGCTAAGTCATGACCGCGATTGGCCATAACCGAGGCAAATACAATATTGTCTTGATCGGTCACTCGCGCAAGAACAACACCCCAGACAGCAAGTAAAACCGTACTTTTCCCAATCCCCAGTGCTTGGGCAGTCGAGGTCAATTTCGCGGCAACGGACGGGGGTAATCGTTTCGAGATTTTGCCTTGTTCACCATGTGGTTGATTGCGGTCAATGATTGGTAGCTTAGGCACAGTGGCACCTTTGAGCGCATGGCGCCAATACGCTTGTCCGGCAGGGCCGCGCCTAGCGTTTTGCAAATCCGCAAGTGTGCCCGGATGAGCGGCAGGGCGCGCGTTCATTGGGGCACCAACCCCTATTCCAAATGCATAAAGCGCCATCAGTTCATCGATCATCAACGGCGCAGAGAACGCATCCATGATGAGGTGATGAAACGTGACGATCATAACCAGATCACCACTATTTTGTGTGATCAATTTGACCCGTAAAAGGGGATCCTGCTTAAAATCGAAACGCGTACGTTGCTCGCGATCACGGATGCGATCAATGTCGGAATGCCCTAAAATTTCGATGTGTGGATCACGGTTTTCAAGCACTGCTTGTACGCGCCTACCGTCGTTTGCAACCGTAAACACCGTGCGCAGCGAGGCGTGCCGCTTTGTTAAATCACACCAAGCCTGTGCAAGTGTTGGCACATCAACAGTGCCCGCAATCGTTGTTGAAAATTGTTCTACATAAGGTGGATTTTGACCTGGACTGAGCGGGGCGGACGCTAAGGCAAAAAGCGACTCTTGTAGACCCGTCATCGGGTGGGCAGACGCAAGTTTTAAAGTCATTTTTTGCCTCAATATTGTGCCAAAAGAAATAGTGGAAATACTTAAAACTGTTCATCATTAATATTACAACTGAAGTGGTCTTGTTTTTTAGGACAGATTTGCAGCTGGGCTAAGATGTATCAGGTTTCCGTTCATGCCACTTTTCGTATCTCCACGTGGGTGAAGTACGGGGAAGCTACTCCAATCTATTATTAACCCTTATAACGTTAATAATATGGCTTTTTCCTGTTGTAGGTGGTGATGGGTGATAGGCCTAATTATATGATTAACCAACAGATTAAAGATAAACTCAAGTTAGAAGACGATCTATTTAAAGATGGCCTAAGTAAGTAACACTGCTGTTGGTGGGTGAGGGCCTTTACTTCCTGCTTGCGCCCCAGCCTCTGTGCTAAATCACTAAACTTACCTGCCTCCCGCACAACCGCGAGTACAAAACCAATTTATCTGTCCAATTCCATCCACGAACAGGCTGCCGGCTCCTATTTTGCCCACTGGCGTGTCTCCCGCTTCCAGTTTGACTTCATATGCGATTTCCCTGCCATTACTAAAAGTTTCTGCACTGATTATAAGCAATTCAGCTTCTTTCATTTCCCCGCCATCAACCCAAGTGAGTACAGCATTGGGTGGATCAGCCTTGAAAGTATCACCTTCGCCTTCATCCCATAAAGACACAAACTCATGTGCGTTCATGTAGCCGTGCATACGGTTTGGTCTGTCCGTAAATGCAAAGATGTCTCTTGTTGCTGGCATTACTAACGTTGTGTCTGAGGTCATTTCAGCAGTCTCTGCTGTATGTACGAACAGCCACTCAGCAGGCTTAGCATCTTCTGCTATGGCTGAACTGCTAAAGAATAGCCCTGTGAGCAATGCTGTTGCTACTGTGAGTATGGTTTTCATGTTTGTAATCCATTAAATGACTGAAATTATTTTAGCTAAACTAGCACCGCAATATTTTAGTTAGTAATGAATATACTTAAAGCAAAAGATTACTGAATGGTAAAGTTTTAACTTAAACTTTTACCACAAAGTGGACTAATCCAATTATTCCAGTGTGAAGCTAAGGTTACTTAATTTATCTGGGAGAGAGCAAAACTAAATCTGTGTCTTGGATTAGGACAGGGGTAACCGTCTACTACAAAAACCTGCTGTGTAATTTCTAGGGACCCTACTAACCCTGTAACGATTAGTGCTAGCCTAGAGTTTTATAAACAGCACCGCGAAAACAACCGAGTTCTATAGCAATGTCTGTGGCCCCTATCCCCTGCGAATGTAGCGCTCTAATTTTATCATGATCGAGGCTTGAAGGTCGTCCTTTGTACACACCTTTAACCTTAGCAGCCTTGGCCTTGTCACGGTTTAGTTCCGGTCTCTTTCGATCAATGTTTGCTATGAAGAAGATATGGAATGGCAACTAGATACTACAGACGAGTTTTGGCGTGATGCGGTGCGCATCGCGATCAGCAGCGGCTTAACCCTTGCCTGGCAGTCGATACGCAGTATCGATGAGAGGGGCGACCACAGGTTTCATCAGATTTGAGTGTTGGCCTTTCGACCTTGAACAAGTGGGTTCAGAAGCATCAGCATGACGATTTGAATTGCGTCCAATTTGCTGGATCAGGACTTCTCAGCTGATGGCTCCAACCAAAAATGGGCTGGAGACACCAGCTACATCTGGACCAGCGAAGGCTGGTTGTATTTGGCGGTTATCCTTGATCTATATTCTCGCCGCGTCATCGCCCTCTCATGGTTTGCAAGGGCAA
>JBLILC010000087.1:0-11690 GCA_047635635.1 Octadecabacter sp.
TTAGACGCCATTCATTAATTCACAGGGTCATTTTGTATAACTTCAACCGCATAAATATGTCAAAGTGATCACCAAAAAATGCAAAGCATGCCAGCATGTAAGACGCATTGGTTGTTAACCATCTGAGTGCCATTCAGCCCTCCTTCCAAGCTCTACTCAACACAAATTCAAGCGGTTTTAGACCTTGATAGTTCAGGCCGTTACGCAGCCAGTGTGTCTTTTTTTGAAAGAGATCACGACGCAGATCAGTTCTATCTGCTGCTCGATGGATATTTCCATATTGAGCGGATCACAGCCAATGGAAAATCAGTCATCACAGTGCCCATCCCCAACAACCAGTTGTTAGGAATTTCTGAAACGCTGAATCACAACACCACCCCTAAAATGGCTTCTCCGCCATGGAAACAGTTTCACTGTCTTGGCCAACACATCTATGGTTAGGTTGGGGACTATGACAGCTTTGCTTTCTAAAGCATAGCAAGCCGTTGGCATCCACATCCGTGAACTGAACAATCGCATCGTCGAAATGGCCGGTCAGCAGCGCGAACATCCCATCGGCTGTACCTCACTGTGCCTGATCAATCAGACAGGCTCAAAGGTCGACAGCAGAACTAGAATTTTCCCTGATCAGCTGTCAATATATATCCAAAATTTCAAGCATTACCCTTCACACTTTTAACATAATAATATGTACATAGTAAAACTGAGACTTATCAAAAGTGGAAGCAAAAGCATAGTTATGCGCGATCTGCACCAAACCGTTATTCTGTTAAGTGCGAAGGTTTAAACGGTGCCGTCAGCTCCGCTTAGAAAGTAAATAAAACGACGTCTTTTACACATTATGACAG
The DNA here is from genome assembly GCA_047635635.1 of Octadecabacter sp. GTDB lineage: Bacteria > Pseudomonadota > Alphaproteobacteria > Rhodobacterales > Rhodobacteraceae > Octadecabacter. The sequence goes on from JBLILC010000087.1 coordinate 849, forward strand.
TCAACGATAACCCTCTGAAACAAGTTCACCAAACAGCAGATACAAAACATCTAAAGGCACATAAATAATCAGAGAGTATCTGGCAAACGGGTCGTTAGCGCCTCAAAAAGAAAGTCTAGATCACCCATTCAGTCACTCTGTAGGTTAAGCTTAGCCTAAAATCAGATACACGTACTGTAATGGAGCAAAATCAGATAGTCTTCTCCAGATCGCGCAAGTTTTGAAAATTATACCGACAAGACAGTTAGCTCAAAAATTCTTCAAAATATTATAAGCATGTTTGTATCGGGCGTGGCCGTCTGCCATTGCCGCGACAAGGTCAGCTTCTGGTTCAACAATTTTTGCAAGCGGTGGCTGGGTCGCAACCTCGATTCCTACGCCAGCACCCGCCATCATACCAAGGCGCGCAGCGCCAAGGGCAGCACCAAAATCACCAGCTTTGGGGACGCTGAGTGGAATATTAAGCGTACACGCGAGCATCGACAACCAATGGTCTGACTTTGCACCACCGCCCATCGCCAAAGCCTGCATCAACGTAGTACCCGTAGCCCCCAGCGCATCTTTACAATCAGCAAAGGCAAAGCAGACACCCTGCAACACAGCCCGTGCCGCCACCTTTGCATCGGTCGCATGGTCTAGATGCAGGAACTGGCCGCGCATCTTCGAATTATTATGTGGGGTGCGTTCACCACCCAGATATGGCAGGAACAATGTCTTATTCGGCGCAACAACACTACCCAAATCACAGGTCAAATCGCCAACCGATTTTCCTGTCAAATTTGCTAACCAATTAAGCGCATCTGTCGCAGCCAGAATAACCCCCATCTGATGCCATGTACCTGACACCGCATGGCAGAACGTGTGTACAGCCGTAGCCGGATCGGGTTGGTAACTTGCATTCGCAGCAAACAAAACACCTGATGTCCCAAGCGACACAAATCCCGTTCCGTCCTTAACCACGCCTGCGCCAATCGCAGCAGCGGCATTATCTCCCGCACCACCTGCAACAACAGCTTGTGGCAATCCCAATTCAGCAGCCAAATCCGCCCGCAACCTTCCCGACACATCCCATCCTTCGACCAAAGATGGCATCTGGTTGCGGGACAAATGGCACGCTTTCAATAGATCATTCGACCAATCGCGTGAGCCCGTATTCAGCCAAGAAGTGCCTGAAGCATCCGACATTTCAGATATATATTCACCCGTCAGGAATAGCCGCAGGTAATCCTTTGGAAGCAAAATTTTAGCAATCTTAGCAAAAATTTCAGGTTCATTTTTGCGCACCCAATCAACCTTGGGTGCAGTGAACCCGGGGAACACAATATTTCCCGTGATAGCGCTGAACTGCTGATTACTGTCCATTGCCGTAGCTTCGAGATGGCTGCGCGTGTCGTTCCACAACATGCATGGGCGCAACACGGCATCGTCAACCCCTATTAACGTAGCACCATGCATATGCCCAGCCAGCCCAATGCCTTTAAGCCCCGAGCAATCTGCCTGTGACACCAAAGCCTTTAGCGCCGTGACTACCGCACCACACCACGATATGGGGTCTTGTTCGGACCAGCCATCTTGGGGACGCTGAACGGTCAACGCCACAGAATGTTCAGCGAGAACGTTCTGTGCATCATCTATCAAGAGCGCCTTTAACGACGACGTCCCAAGATCAATGCCAATGAACATCAGGCGGCCACAGCTTTCGGGTTCTTGCCCAGAATGATCATCGACAGAATATCATCTTCTGTCACATCTTCCACCCGTTCCATCCCAACCATCTTACCATTCTTCATTACAGCCACACGGTCACATAATTCCATCATCTCACGGGTGTCGTGCGAAATCAGGAAAATACCAAGCCCCTGCGCCTTGAGCTCTTTGATCAGATCAGCAACCATCTCAGTTTCATGCACACCCAACGCCGCTGTGGGCTCGTCCATTATCAGAATTTTTGCGTTGAAGTATACCGCACGCGCAATCGCAACGGACTGACGTTGGCCACCAGACAGGGCCGAAACAGGCTCTTTTAACTTCTTAAAGTTAGGGTTCAAACGGGACATAATCTTGCGCGTTTCTGCTTCCATCCTGTCATCATCCACAAACCCCAAGCGTGTCGTTAACTCACGCCCCAAAAATAAATTGCTCGCGGCATCAAGGTTATCTGCTAGCGCAAGTGTCTGATAGATTGTCTCAATATTATAATCACAACTGTCACGAGGCGAATTAATCACCACCTTTTTTCCCTCGATAAAAATCTCACCGCTGTCCATTTTATAGGCACCTGACAGCATCTTGATCAGCGTCGATTTACCTGCACCATTGTGCCCCAAAAGGCCGACTACTTCGCCAGCTTCCAAAGTAATCGAACACTTATCTACTGCCTGCACGCCGCCAAAAGCGATCGAGACGTCTATCATTTCTACCAAAGCTACCATTATTTCGCTCCCGTCTTCTTACGATATTGAATGTCGACCCAGACGGCGAGAACAAGAACCGCACCGACCACAATGTTTTGATAAGGCGCGTCAACGCCAACCATTGCCATTCCTGATTGCAAAGATTGCATAATAAGTGCTCCGATAATCGCACCATAAATCGTTCCAATCCCCCCCGCGAGCGCCGTGCCCCCGATGACCGCCGCAGCAATAACTCGCAATTCGTCAAGCGTGCCGATGTCATTGGTGTGGTAGGTCTGACGTGCGGATGCAACAATAGCTGCAATAGCGCAAAGAACACCCATGATTGCAAAAATCTTTATGGTCAAAAGACGCGTATTCACACCAGTCAGCTTAGTGGCGTCAGGGTTGCCCCCTGTAGCAAAGATGTAGCGTCCCAATCGCGTGCGCTGCGCAATGACCGTCATAACTATTGCCACAACTAGCAGGACAATAACTGAAATTGGCAAACCATAACTTGCCGAGCAGTTTTCGGAAGTTGCACATCCATAGCTTGCAAAATCACGTTCAATCACGCGTATGGGAACTTCATAAGCGTTCATCACAGAGATAAAGCCTAAAATGGCGGCTACCACAATCGCACCAATCGCGACTTCGGCGATAATTGGCTTCACAGGAAAATCATGGCTCACTCGCGTACGTCGTGCACTAAACAACAAGAAAACTGCGGCAATAGATGAAAGACAGCCAATAATCCAACTCCAGGTTTCGCCAAGAGTGCCGCTAATCCCACCAAACAGCTGAAATGTTGGATCAAGTGGGCCAATCGTTGCACCATCAGTCATAAACCAACCCACGTTGCGCCAAACCAGAAATCCACCCAGCGTAACAATGAACGCAGGGATTAATTGATAGCCGATCAGCCAGCCCTGAAATGACCCAATTATTAAGCCCGTCAGCAGACCTGCAAAAATCGCAATCCACGGGATCATCGGATGACCGAGCGGCAGATTAAACATGTCTGGAAGGATAGACGTTTGTGTCATTGCCATGACGGCGGAGCAAGTGCAAAGCAAAGCGCCTACCGACAAATCAATGTGGCGCATGACTATTATAAATACCATTCCCGTTGCCATGATTGCAACTGATGCAGTTTGGATAGAAAGGTTAAATAGGTTGCGCGGGGTCAGAAATGTACCTTCAGTGAGCATTCCCAAAGAAAATCCAGCCCTGCTAAAACCAGTATAAAGATGAAAGCCGACCGCGATTACAAGAAATGCTCCAACCATCCCAAGCAAACGGACATCCAGCTCAAGAGCTTGGAACATGCTACGTTTGGGTGGTGTCGATGACTGCACTTCGGGGACTTGTGCTGTTTGATCGGACATAATGGTACTCCTGCCGCTGCGTCGCCTGATTGGGAAACTGCGGCCAACGATAACAAAAATTTCAAAAAATGCGAAGGATCCAGCCCACCTTTCAACAGCGGGCTGGAAATCGTCAGACCTTAGCTACATGGTGCTGGGCCGTCAGTTACACCTTGGCAAAGCGACTCAACATTGATCCAGCCTGCGTCCGTCACAACAGTCAGGTTGTCAGCAGTAATTGGCACAGGTGCCAAAAACATCGCGGAAAGCGTAGTGCCGCTTGGCGACGTCCAATCAGCTGAGCCGTCAATCATAGTGGCTTCATCTGACGCAAGAGCAACTGCGATCTCGGCAGCATTGCGGCCAAGTTCACGTGCGTCCTTCCATACGGAAACGGTCTGCGTTCCAAGTGCAACACGGTTCAGCGCAGCGTGATCGCCATCCTGACCGGACACTGCGATGCCTTCCATGCCTTGCGCTGTCAGGGCTGCAACTGCGCCACCAGCGGTGCCGTCGTTAGATGCTACAACTGCGTCAACCATGTTGTCGTTCGCTGTCAGGATTTGTTCCATGTTTCGCTGCGCGTTCGCGGGCAACCAACCATCTGTGTAGGCTTCGTCAACGATTGTAATATCACCAGCGTCGATTGCCGCTTGCAAGATTTCCTGCTGGCCACCGCGCAGGAAGTCTGCGTTCGGGTCAGTTGGAGATCCTTTTATCATGACATAGTTGCCACTAGGCTGGGCTGCTAGAACTGCGCGGGCCTGCATGCGGCCAACTTCAACATTGTCGAATGTCAGATAAAATGCACGTTCATCTTCGATCAAACGATCGTATGCTACCACTGCAATGCCTTCGGCAGAGGCTGCATCGACTGCTGGGCCGATTGCTGCACTATCTTGTGCAAGTATAATCAGCGCGTCTACGCCCTGTGTTATCATGCTTTCAACGTCTGACAACTGCTTCGCTGAAGAAGACTGCGCATCGGTCGAGATATAAGTTGCCCCAGCTGCTTCGAGTGCTGCAACAATCGCAGCCTCATCTGTCTTCCAGCGCTCTTCTTGAAAGTTAGACCAGCTCACGCCGACTGTAATGCCGTGACCTTCTGCATATACACTAGTGCCAAGTGCTGTGGCAGACAATGCTGCCGCCATAAACAATTTCTTCATTTTAATCCTCCCAGATTATCCCATGTCTTAGCGACACAGGGCCGAGTCGTTTGACCGGATAAAGCATGTTTCGCGCAATTTATTTTAGCTGTCAAAATAAAAATCTAATGTTTCACACTTTTTTATCGCCAAGTTGAGATTTAAGCCCTACCGTTAGCCCAAAATTGCACAGATAGTATTCACCTCCATCCATATAATTTCAGGTATTGAAATAATGTCAGACACCCTGTTAACTCTCCAAAACGACACCACAGAAGGGTGTGGTCCACTGCTCAGAAGTACGCGAAACGGAAGTCGTTCCTTGCGCCAAGAAACCTTTGAATTTGTTCGTGCGCGCGGAAAAGCCGCCCGCACCGACGTGACTCAAGCACTGAACATCAGCGCTGGATCCGCAACCACATTGACTGCTGATCTGATTGCATCCGGCTTTTTAAGAGAGGTCGAACACTCGACCCGCGAAAGCGGCCGTGGTCGGCCCCGTGTTGCCCTCGAAGTTGTTCCCGAAGCTGGCTTTGTCATTGGTGTCAAACTTGCTTTCAAACGTCACATCGCCGTGCTTCTCGATTTAGCCGGAAATCTTATAGCAGACGCAGATTTTCCATCGTCAGATGTAGGTCGTCCAATTGAAAACTTAGTGGATGAGATCGAAAAAATTATTCATAAGTTATTGAAAGAGGCTGGTAAAAACCAATTAAGTATAAGGGCCGTTGGCATTGGATTACCCGGCATCATTGATCACAACTCAGGCGTGGTTGTCTGGTCTTCCATGCTGCAAACACGTGATGAGGACCTTGGCGCTGCTTTTGCAGAGCGCTTTAATATACCCATGGTTCTAGACAACGATGCAAACATGCTGACGTTAGCCGAGCTTTGGTTCGGACAAGGACGTGCCATGGCGAATTTCGCCGTTGTCACCATCGAAAGCGGCGTTGGTATGGGGCTCGTTCTCAACAACGAACTCTATCGTGGCGGGCACGGCATGGGGCTGGAATTGGGGCATACAAAAGTTCAGCTCGATGGCGCACTCTGCCGCTGCGGACAGCGCGGTTGCCTTGAAGCCTATTTGGCCGACTACGCCCTGACACGCGAAGCAGCCACAGCACTAGATCATTACCCAACGATGGCGCCACCGCCCCAAGTCACGCTCGAAACGCTTTACCAACAAGCAAAATCTGGCCATAAAGTTGCCGAAACGATATTTCGCCGTGCGGGGCGCTATTTATCTCTTGGTCTATCTAATGTCGTACAATTGTTTGATCCTGCGCTGATCATCCTGTCCGGCGAACGCATGCAATACGATTACCTTTATGCAGAGACAGTGCTTGAAGAGATGAAGAAAATGACCCTAAATGAGGGCCGTAAACCCTGCGAGGTCGCAATCCATGCATGGGGCGATCTGGTCTGGGCCCGCGGTGCTGCTGCGCTAGCATTGTCCAATGTAACAGACACCCTGATCGGTGGAGAGGCGCGCAGTTCATGAAATATTTTTTGGTTGCACTTATCTGTTTCGGGCAGGCTGCGCCCAACATGACATGGGCCGACCCAACATTCGAAAATCGCTCCAGCGCCCTACCTGATCACATCTATGATGGAGACTGGACCCACTTTGTTGGGGGCGGTGTCGCAGTATTTGACTGCAATGATGACACCCTACCTGATATTTTCGCAGCAGGTGGTTCTAACCTCGCCAAACTGATCATCAACGCTGGCGACTTTCGGTTTATAGATGCGGCCCTACCACCTCTCACCTCCGTCACCGGCGCCTATCCCATCGACATGAATGCAGACGGTCACACCGATCTGTTCGTGATGCGAGTTGGTGCAAATACCATACTACAAGGTCATGGAAATTGCATTTTTACAGATGCGACAACCAATCTCGGCATTCCACCTGACAACGCATGGACGACCGCGTTCACTGCATGGTGGGACGGTGACGCGCGCCCAACCCTCGCAATCGGAAATTACGTCGATCGCTCAGATCCCAATGGCCCGTTTGAAGCCTGCGATAAAAATGCAATTCTTATACCAACAGATACTGGATATGCCTCACAAGCACTCTCCCCAAGCTTCTGTCCGCTCTCAATCCTTGCTGCAAATGATGCGCGCGGTTTGCCCGCTCTGCGTTTTTCCAACGACAGACACTACTATGTCAAAGACGGTTATGAACAAATGTGGGACATCGCAGAACGCCGTTTTCTTGGACTCGCTGACGGTTGGAATAATGTGTCCCTATGGGGCATGGGCATCGCCAGCCGCGATCTGACTGGCGACGGGCGTGATGAGGTGATGCTCACATCCATGGGCGATCAACTGCTGCAAATCGCAGGCAACAACGGACAGTATACCGCTGCCCCCTATAACATCGGGTCCTACGCACAACGTCCGCATGTCGGCGACGATGGACGACCATCAACTGGATGGCATGCTGAATTTGGCGATATCAATAACGATGGCCTGGCTGACCTATTCATTGCCAAAGGCAACGTTGACCAAATGCCAGGTATGGCCATGCGCGACCCTAACAACCTTTTGATGCAAACTGCGACTGGCACTTTTGTTGAAACCGCCACTACCGCAGGCGTTGCCACTACTGACCGATCACGCGGCGCAGCACTTGCAGATTTCGACCAAGACGGTCGGGTTGACTTAATCGTGGTAAACCGCCGCGCGCCACTTGAATTATATCGCAACATCACAAAAAATACTGGGCATTGGCTGCGTGTGTTCTTGTACCAGACCGGTGGCAACCGCGACGCAATCGGCGCGACAATTCACATAGAAACACCACAAGGCATACAGTCCATCCAAAATGTGATTGGCGGTGGTCATGCCGGCGGGCAGCTTTTACCACGCCACTTCGGGCTTGGAATAACTGAAACAGCTACGATCATAATAGACTGGCCTGACGGCACGCAAACCCGCCAAACAGCGGGCGCAAATCAGACCGTTCAAATCATCAAGCCCTAAGGCAGTGGCAATCCACTCGGCACTCCACTTGGAATTCCAAGCCGTCCTAATTTGGCCACCGGATCACTTAACGACTGCAAAAAAGCGACAATTTCCACAACTTCATCCGCGGATAATATCACCGGATCAACCAACACCGCTTCTGCAATGGCCGCAACCTGTGCTGGGTCGTTCATAACGAAAAAATCTTCAACTTCAAAAATAGGCAAAACAACTTGGTTGCGATCGAATCGCGTCAAACCCGCAATTGGATCCCCGTGATCCAGAACAAAAGCCGCAAGGTCGCTGTGACCACCTGCATGACCATAAGGGCTTGTAAATGCGACGTTGCGCAACGACGGAGTACGGAACGCATATAAATCATCGGTGTTGCCAGTAACACGAAACCGCCCCTCATCACGGTGATGCTCTTCAAATGTTGCAGATTTCCCTGGCCCTATTTGCGGTACGCCCATGGCGTGAAAATCGTGATCGGTCTGGAATGCCCCACTATGACAAGCCGCACATCCAGCATTACCATAAAACAAATCCATGCCTGCCAAAGCCGCACCTGTTAGATCCGACTGACCTCGCAAGTGGGCATCAAATGGTGACGTATCAGATCGCCATTCAAACGCCATAAAAGCAGCCAAAGCATTTGAAATATCGGTAAAGGCAATATCGTCTGGTGCGTCAACATGCTGATAAACTTGCTCAAACATCGCCGCATACTCCGGCACAACAGCCACACGGCGCGACAATAGGTTCCACGCGCCATTCGTGCCTGAAATTCGCCCCTGTCGTACGGCCATGGCAATGTCGTTCTCATGATACGACCCCGCCATTTCATCACGACTAAGCACTGGAAACATGGTTTGTGCCGACAGCACCGTCGTAAAACCTTGCATCATATCTGTATCCATCGGAGATCTTAACCCACTGGGATGGGCTGGATCAGCCTCAAGGCGACCATCATGAAACATGACTGTGAATTCGCTCGCCCCAAGATTGAACAACGCAGGTGCGTTACGCGGGATGCGTTCCTCAGGTGGATTGCCAGGATCAACGACCCGGTCGACACCCAACCCAATACCGCCATCCCCAATAGACAAAGACACACCATCTGCTGTCCCTAGCGTTGGATGATGGCAAGTCGCGCAGCTTATGTTTTGATTGCCAGACAAGATAGCATCGTAGAACAACAATTGACCTAACCTAACCTCTGCGGCCTCAGTCACGACGTAATCATCGTCCATCACCGCATTGGGCAATAATTGACCCATCGCAGGCCCTACCAATGGCAGGGATAACACACATAAAACTGCAAAGATCTGGATTGTCTTCATCACTTATCCCGTCGCGCTTCTCACTATTAATGGCCATAACGGCAGCGAAATACAATCGTTAGATCGATGTTGAGAATTGTCCCTTAAACAGTTCCACCAAGTGAACCTTCAAGCGTTGCCATCTCTTGGCCACCCGCCATCATGTCCTGCAATTCTTCCGGCGTAATTTCACCCTTTGACGCAGTGCCCAACGTCTTGCCACGGTTCAGCACTGTAAAACGATCGCCTACCGCCATCGCGTGTCGCACGTTGTGAGTGATGAATACAACCGCGATGCCCTGCTTGCGAACCTTGTCGATGGTCGCCAGAACGTTGGCCGTCTGTCGCACCCCCAGCGCAGATGTCGGTTCATCCAAAATCAGCACCTTAGCGCCAAAATGCACCGCGCGGGCAATCGCAACCGTCTGGCGTTCGCCACCCGATAGTGTGCCAACAGCTTGATTGGGACTGCGAAGGTTAATGCCCATCTTACGCATCTCGGTCATGGCGACGTCATTGGCATAATCATGATCAAACATCTTGATCAGTCCAAACTTTTTAATCGGCTCATTACCCATAAAGAAGTTCCGACTCACACTCATCAATGGAATCATCCCAAGGTGTTGGTGCACCGTCGCAATGCCAGCTGAAATCGCATCGCGCGGGTTGGCAAAATTCATCGCCTGACCCTCAAACACGATCTCGCCTTTTGTGGGTTTGTGCACACCAGACATGGTTTTGATGAACGTAGACTTTCCAGCACCGTTGTCACCCAATAAGCAATGGCATTCGCCAGCTTGAATATTAACCGACACTCCCGCCAATGCAATCACACTGCCAAAATGCTTTTCGATGTTTTTCATCTGAATAATAAAATCAGACATATTAACGCTCCCCCGTAATAGTACGGCGGATGTATGTGTTCAGGATCACTGCTGCGAGCAAGATGACACCCAAGAATACGCGAAACAGGGAAGATTCAACGTTTGCAAAAAACAACCCCTGCTGCACAACACCAAAGATTAACGCGCCCAATGCCGCCCCAATCACAGACCCGTAGCCACCGGTTAGCAAAGCGCCACCAATGACAACTGCGATGATAGCCTCAAACTCTTTCAGGATGCCGCGATCCGCACCTGCGGACCCAAACTCCATTACCTGACAAACCGCAAAAACTGTCGCGCAAAATGCAGTAAACATGAACATCTTGATCTTGACTGCGTTCACCGGAACACCAGCATTGCGTGCAGCGTCAGCATCACCACCAGCGGCGAAAACCCAGTTGCCAAATCGAGTTCGAGTAAGCAGAAAATGCCCTATGATCACAAGACAAATCGCCCAGACAATCAACATCGGGATACCATTCACCACAGGTTCACCAGCACGATTGCCACGTTCAAAAACATTGATAATTCCTCTATCACCTAGCCACACAAAAAATTTCTCACCAATTTCGGCTCCAAAAATAGGCGCTAACCAATCTCCTTCAGCAGCTTCCCGAATACCACCAATAATGGTTTTGCGTTCAAGCGTTTGGGGAATAAAAATTGTGAAACCCCGTAGGATGAACAGCGTCGCAAGCGTCACAATAAAACTTGGCAATCCCGTTTTTACCACTATGTAGCCGTTCAGGGCTCCA
>JBLILC010000088.1:0-11417 GCA_047635635.1 Octadecabacter sp.
CTTGCTGATACGATAAAAATTTATAATGTTTGAATGGCATCCAACAAACCATATTAGCGTTGCTAAACACGTTGATTACATAAAACTGATCACTGGAACGACGTAGACCAAAATCTATGCAACCGCCGCACTCAAAGAATGGCCAATAATGAATGAAGGCTTTTGCGCACCAAACTTGTTGGTAACGTTATATGCTTAGCATGCAACACCTTTGTGCCAAAAGTATTCCCAGCCCCTTTGCACATTTTATCTCATAATGTTTTTTATTCTCTGGTCACCAGATTTAATTTGGTGTGATCTACCAGCCTGTTGCCGTAGGAATTACCAACGTACTGTCAGTCAACAGAAACCCCACAACGTGGCCTTTGCCGATGTCTAGTCGAACGAGCGATAAATGTGCGCTACCCTTAATAGCTACTTCCGATAATTTACGCTGTTTCCACCAATTTCAGGTTTTGCACCTGCCCAACCCAACTAGTTTTTTTGGTTAATAAGAATGTGGCAAAAGTCGATTAGGTAATCCTTCACTCTTTTATTTTTAAAGGGTTAAGCGAATGGCTGCAGTTGGATGACCATCATTAAAAGTAAAACACTCTTTTTTTAGCTATGCTTATGGTGAAAAACTGCATGAATTATTTTTTCTAGGTGTCCCAGTGGGGCGTGGCTTATAGCTTTTAGCATCGTTAAATCCGAAAGAAACTGCATATCTTTGCTGTCCAAAAGTGACGTAATTTCGGCTGGGGAATACGCTCTTCAAAATATTTAAACCTTCATAGCGCATTTCATAGTATTAACTGAAATCCTAGTAGGCCCACTTAGTAAGGCTCTATTGTAATAGCCACTCAAAAAAATAGAAGAATAATGTATGTTTAAAAAAAATAAGTCGTTTCTGGTTTCTTCCACTATTTTAATTCTTTTGTTAACCAATTGTTATTGAGATTTTTTCCGCTTTGATTGGACTTTGCTAACATTTCGGTCTTATCCACAAGGTCCAGTAATGACGTATAATGACGTAGCACATTAATCGCATGCTTGGTCGGTTTTGATACGTTTCGCGTCGGGTGGGTTTGGGCAGGAGCCTGCATTTGCGGCAATTTACGACTAAATGCCTCACGGGAGTTGCAGCCATGAAAACTACAGTCAAAGCATTGGTCATTGGTGGCGGTGCTGTCGGAACCTCAATAGCCTATCATTTGGCAAAGGCCGGATGGGACGATGTGACGTTGCTGGAACGAGACGAACTGACGTCGGGTTCCACATGGCACGCAGCTGGATTGCTGCCCTTGTTCAACATGTCTTACGCGACAACGCACATCCACAAATACTCTGTTGATTTTTATAAAGAACTTGAGGCAGAAACTGGCCTTAATGCAGGCTTTGCTGTGGTTGGAAACCTGCGCATGGCGCAGACGCAAGAACGTATGGATGAATTCATGCTATATGCGTCGACTGCGGAAACTTGTGACGTTCCATTTGAATGGCTCACACCGGAACAGATTAAGGAACGCTGGCCGCTGATCCGCACAGAAGACCTTAAAGGCGCCATTTATCACCACACTGATGGTTACATTAATCCTGCAGATGTGACGATGGCTATGGCCAAGGGTGCGCGACAACACGGTGTGTCGATTGAGCGCAAATGGCAGGCCGATGCGTTTAATTGGAACGGAACGGCGTGGGATGTGACCTGTACCAAAATGATAGAAAAGGGTGGCAATCTCATATCATCAGAAGAACAGATTGTTATCACGGCTGAACACGTTGTCACCGCTAGCGGCAACCACGCGCAACGCACGGCAAAAATGCTTGGCATCAAAATGCCAGCGATCCCTGTTGAACATCAATTTGTTGTCCTAGACCAAGATCCAGAACTGGTTGAATATCGCTCTGCTGGCAACGCCGAACACCCTGTGATCCGCGATGCTGATGCCCAAAGCTACGTGCGCGAAGAACGTGGAGGCTGGATTCTGGGTGTGTACGAACAAAATGCCCCAGCAGTGTTTGAACATGGTGTTCCGGACAGCTTCCGCGCTGATTTGTTCCAGCTCGATTTGGAACGTATCGAAGAACAATACATGGCGATGATCCACCGCGTTCCATCCTGCGAAGAAAGTGGCCTGAAAGATGATTTTAATGGCCCGATTTGCTATACGCCTGATGGCAATCCGCTGGTCGGTCCCGCGCCTGGATTGCGCAATATGTGGCTTGCTGAAGGGTTTTCATTTGGTATCACAGCTGCTGGCGGTACAGGCCATTACCTTGCACAGTTGATGGTCAACGGTGAGGCGGAAATTGATATGGCGTCTCTTGATCCCAAACGCTACGGCGATTGGATGACGACCGAATTCGCGGCCCGTAAAAATGAAGAATGCTATGATCACGTTTACAAGTTGCACCACCCCGATGAAGAGCGCCCTGCCTGTCGCCCATTGCGCACAGCCCCTGCATATGACCGCCAGAAGGCACGCGGTGCACAGTTTGGCTGGGTTAATGGCTGGGAACGCCCGAACTATTATGGCCCCCTTGATGCACCACAAAACTACGACCACGACGGACGCAGCTTTCGCCGTGGCAACTGGTGGCAGCACGCGGTTGATGAGGCAAAATCAATCCGCGAAGGCGTTGGCCTTATCGACGCGACAGCCTTTACCAAACACATCGTAAAAGGGCCTGGTGCGACTGCGTTTCTGGACTGGTTTACCACCAATAAGTTGCCAAAAGTTGGCCGAATTAACCTGACTTATGCGCTGACCGCCTATGGCACGACCCGCACGGAATACACAATCGTGCGCAACGGTGAGGATAGCTACTACCTTGTCTCATCCGGTGCTTGGACTGACTACGATGCAGATTACCTGCGCAAGGCGATTGAAGACAAAGAGCCTGAATTTGGTCGAATTGAATGCCAGAACGTGACCACCCAGTGGGGAGTCTTCGCCATAGCGGGCCCGAAATCTCGCAACGTATTAAATGCGGTCATCAATGATCCTGATCCCTCAACAGCTTTGACCAATAAACGCTTCCCGTGGCTGTCTGCCAAGAAAATCGAACTTGGTATGTGCCCTGTCAACGCAATTCGTGTCGCATACACGGGCGAACTTGGATGGGAACTGCATCATCCAATGGAAATGCAGAACTACCTGTTTGATTTGCTCGAAAAAGCTGGCGAACCACATGGAATGAAACTGGTCGGTGCACGGGCGCAAAACTGGTTACGACAAGAAAAATCTTATCGTGCGTTTGGCACAGAACTTGGCCGCGACGCGACCCCGCTTGAGGCGGATTTACCACGCTTTGTCGATCTTAACAAAGACTTCAATGGCAAAGCTGCGATGGCAAAAATTGGTATTCGGTCAAAATGTGTTACACTTCTCATAGACGGTCCAAACGATGCAGACCCATGGGGCCGCGAGGCGTTGATCCATGATGATCAAAAAGTTGGGCGTCTTACGTCGGGTGGCTATTCCGTGGCTTTTAACAAATCCATTGGCATGGGCTATCTTCCGTTGGAATTGTGTGCGGTTGGCACAAAAGTCAAAGTGCGCATGTTCCGCGAATTGTGGGAAGCCACAGTCGTACAAGACAGCCCATATGATCCTAAGAATGAAACGATCCGCAAGGACACTTTACTATAATGTCTAACCTCCATCCGCTAACATTTTATATTGGCGGATGGTCAACAAACTAGCCTTTAAATTCAATATTGAGCTGTGCAAATTATTTGCGCTGCCCATCGCAATTATCAAAATATACCTATTGGCTGATCGATGCCCCGTTGGTCAACAACCGCCTCGGCATCATCCGAGGCACGCTTGGTTTCAGTATGCCTTATACTGATTTGAAAGTTGGACAGCAGTTCTACGCCTTGTTTGAAAACTTTCATGTGCAACTGATGTCTGGCACGGTCGATGTACTGGTGTGGGTGAAAACTTTTGCTGATGGCCATGGGCAAATCAACTTATACCGCGGGGTGGTACTCACCACTCACTTTCCGATTAAGCTGGAAGAAACAGAACCTCTTTGCGTAAAGTGTGGTATTTCAAACTGTGCTGTGGAAAGGTAAATGTAATTCTTTATTACTCGACATTATTTTCGTGAAAATTGAAGGTAGAATTTGATCAAAATATTGCTTTAGGCGAGCCTGTTGTGTGTGAGTTTTCCAACCATATCTGCTGATAATTGTGGTGTTTTTTGCGCCACCAAATCTGCGACCAATTGGCTGGCAGCTGGGGCTGTCTGGAACCCGTAACCGCCTTGCGCTGCCATCCAAATGAATGACGGGTCTATTGAATCTGGTCCCAGTACCAAATTTCTATCTGGTGCAAAGGTGCGTAGACCCGCCCAATTCGATAGCACTCGCGTGACGGGTTCAGTAACATGCGCTTCATAGCGCGCCAATCCTTCGGCTAGCATCAAATCTTCCGCCCAAGCGTCCATTGGTGGCATTAAAACCTCCTCGGCAGGGGACACAATCAACGCGCCAGCGTCGGGTTTCGCGTACCAATTTTCGCCGGGTCCAAATAGCATTGGCCAGTTTGATACATCATGCCCATCTGGTGCCGGAATTCGCGCCATAGATCGGCGCAGCGGGGTAATACCTAAGGGCGCGATACCAGCCATTTGTGCGACCAAGTCGACCCAAGCACCTGCAGCATTTACCAAATTGCGTGCTGACAGGACCTCATCACCAACCGTGACCTCCCAACCTGCTTGGGTGCGGGAGATGCCCGTCACTTCGGTGGATGTTCGCACTATACCACCAAAGTGACGCACTTCGCGGGCGAAATTCTGCACCAAAAGGTCTGTGTCTAAATCCCACGCGCTCATATTATAACCGACATTTGTGACGGAATTGTTTAAAATCGGAAACATAGTGCGGGCATCATCAACACTAATTTGCTGCAACTGCATCGCTACTAAATCGGTCTGAAATTTGTCTGTGTTGTCTGCCGTGCCAATCAACATCAAACCGCGTGGGCTGGTGACTCCTCCATTTGCTTCAAAGTGATAGTCTCTGCTGGCTCTATTCAACGCGATAGTCGATGGCGCGCCGTAGTTTTCTTCAAACATTGCGGCAGATCGCCCCGACGCATGATACGCCAGCGAGCTTTCCCGTTCCAAAACAACGACGTGGCCGAGATGAGACAGGCGCGCGCCAACAGAAGTGCCCGCAATGCCGCCACCAATGACTATAAAATCAATCATGCTTCTTCAATTCGATCTGTGGCGGGGGCTGGGGTGGGCGACAGCGCCGTGATTGCATTGTAAGTGTCGTCGCCCATTTCATAGCTCAATCCGTCCAGCGATGGGGTTAACTGTGCGACTGATCGCGCTGACAAAATAGGATGAACGTCTGGCACATGGCGGCGTAACCATGCCACTGCAAGTGTTGCAGCATTGATATCTAAATCAGTGGCAATCTGGGTCAGTCCTTGTGCCGCGTTGTGCATCCATTGCGGGCCGTAGCGGGCCGCATAGCGCGCATCTGTTGCTAATCGTCCACCACCACCGATGTTATATTTTCCCGTGAGCAAACCGCCACCAAGTGGTGAATAGGCGCAAACCTGAATTCCCTGATCGCGAGTCATCGGCAAAATTTCAGTCTCAACCTGACGCTTCACAAGGTTCATCATTGGCTGAATTACATCAATTTTTATACCGAATTTAGCTGCTACGCTTTGGGCTTTCATTACCTGCCATGCTGCGTAATTGCTAACACCAATAAACCGGACAGCGCCGCATGATTGTAGCCCAGCGAGTGCTTCAAAAGTTTGTTCCAGTGGTGTCTCGTCATCAAAGCGGTGCAGGTACAGTAAATCGACGCAGTCGCGCTTCAGCCGTTTTCGGCTCATGTCAAAACTGGCGCGAATGTTGGTGCTCGTAGCGGGTTGATTATAGGCAGCTTTGGTTGCCACAAACACGTCGTCACGATTACCTGCAATCGCACCCAAAAATTCCTCAGATCTGCCGTCAGTGTATATGAAGGCCGTGTCAAAATGCCGGATGCCGGCATGTAAACATGCATCAAACATCTCTTGCGCTGCGCCCATGTCTGCTGTGCCTCCCCATTGCATAGTGCCATAGGCTGCAGGCGCTATAATTTCGCTAGACAGCGTTTTCAGCGTTGCTTTACCCATGTCTGTTTTGCCTGCACTGCCATTTTGCATAGTGAACCCCCATAATGTTGTGGGCACTTTGGGGCGTATTGTGGCAGAATTCTAGAAATATATTAGCAGCAAGTTAAATTGGGTTAGTTGGATCGCGAAAGGCTCGCATCAATTTTAAATTCAACTAATAGAAACTTGATAAAGGCAAGCTCATCTATCTGTTTGAAAATAGTTTTTCTTGTTTTCTGACCAGTTATTGTTCACGGTAATAGGCGTTGTTCTGAATTTGCTGCTGTCCAAGGCATCGATCAACTCGCTGTGTGATAACGCATCAAAGCTCATTGGGGCGGAAAGTGCATCTGGTGCGCCAGTTTGTACTCACAGGTAACCCCATTTTGAGGGGGCATAACCAAACCGAAACTTGCGTGCATACTCCAGATAGTAGTGCGCTTTGTTCAATCGTGAATGGGCCCACACTGGAGTGGGCCCATTCACGATTAATGACTTAACATACTGTAAGTTAATTACTGTGGAATCTCAGCTGTCAAACCTTCGACATAAAACGACATTCCAGAAAGACTATCATCGCCATAGTCGGATGCGGTCTCGCCTTCAGTGAGCCAAACAGATCCGTCCTGCTTATTAATAGGGCCTGTGAATGCGTGATATTCACCAGCTGCTAAACGCGTGACCATGACTTCTGCAGATGCTTTGACCTCAGCTGGGATCGCGTCGGAAATATCACCTATGCCAACCATACCAGCGCCAATACCATCCCATGTGGACATACTTTCCCATGAGTCGTCCATGACAGCTTGAGTGCGTGCGATATAGTAAGGCGCCCAGTCATCGATGATCGAAGATACGCGCGGCATCGGGGCGAATTCAGGCATGTCGGACGCCTGACCAAAGGTGTAAATTCTACCACCAGCGTCATTTGCGGCAGCTGCGGCTGCTTGCGGTGCTGTCGAATCTGTATGCTGCAAAATTACGTCAGCGCCCTGTTCAATCAAAACAGCGGCAGCTTCAGCTTCTTTGGCTGGATCAAACCATGTGTAAGCCCAGATAATTTTGAATTCCACGTCAGGGTTCACTTCGCGCGCGTGAATATAAGCTGCGTTGATCCCACGAATAACTTCAGGGATTGGGAAAGATGCTATGTAACCAACGATGTTTGATTCGGTGATTTGACCTGCGATATGGCCCTGTACTGCGCGGCCTTCGTAGAAACGCGCGGAATAGACAGATACGTTTTCGGCCTGCTTGTAGCCTGTTGCATGCTCAAAACGAACGTCAGGAAAATTAGCTGCGACCTCGATCGTCTGGTCCATGTAGCCAAAGGATGTGGTAAAGATCAGGTCGGCACCCTCAAGTGCCATTTGCGTCATTACTCTTACAGCGTCAGGGCCTTCTGGCACGCTTTCGACGAACACGGTTTCGACCGTATCACCAAATTCAGCTTCTAAAGCCAAACGGCCTTGGTTATGTTCATATGTCCAGCCGCCATCACCGACTGGACCGACGAAAACAAAACCGACTTTGGTTGGCCCATGGCCATCAGCCATTACAACGCCGCCCAACATGGTAGTTGCAGCCGCACTGGCCAAAAGTGTTCTTCTTAACATGTGTAATCTCCCTAGGATTATTTTTAGTGCGCCTCATCTAGAGGCATGGAACGTCTTTCCAAGCGACCCAGGCGCACCGCCCGCGGATATAATGACCAAAACTACGATGGTGGCAATATATGGTGATGCTGAAAGCCAAAGTTGATCGTTGAATGACCAGCCCAGTGAGCGGTAGCCCAATATTAAAACTGCAAAGCTTGCGAAGGACGCAACAATTTTAATTAAGTTACTGGAAAGATTGCGCGAAACTACAATGCCCCAGATCAAAATTAGCACCGAAATCATGCCAAGTATCCAAGGTAAGACGTCTAATAGCGGCAATCCTGCAGCTTGTAGGTTTAATTGTAAAACCGTCATTCCGCCAAAAAGATAGGCACCCAGCAAAAGTCTGCCAGGTTTCCAACTGGCAAAAACGACAATAGCCAAGGCGATCCAGCCCGCACCCGCCGTAAGACTGTCCGCATATGTGGGTACCCGCACTATGGACAGATACGCTCCACCAAGACCTGCACAAGCTCCGCCAAACATGATCGCCAACAAACGTACGCGTACGACATGATAGCCAAGGGCGTGGGCAGCTTCGTGGTTTTCACCGACGGCACGCAACACCAATCCAGCGCGGGTTTTATTAAGGAAACACCAAACACCAGCAACAATTGCCAGCCCTACGTAAACCATCGGATCATGTTGGAACACGACAGGGCCAATTACAGGAATGTCGCCTAAAAATGGAATGTGCCAGTCGGGGAAAGATGGTGCCTTAACTCCAAGATAACCCTGTCCCATTAGCGCCGCCAGTCCGAGCCCGAACAGGGTCAAAGCTAACCCCGTTGCAACTTGATTAGACATTAAAAATTGCGTTAATAGACCAAATAAAAGCGCCATCGCAGCGCCACCAAAGGCTGCTGCGATAAATCCTAACCACGGGGACCCTGTTGTGATGGCAGCAATGAAGCCAACGATCGATCCAGTGATCATCATTCCTTCAACTCCGAGGTTCAGAACGCCAGATCGCTCGACGACAAGTTCGCCAATTGCGGCAAGCATAATGGGCGTAGCTGCGACCATCAAAGACGCCAGCAAAAGAAGCGGATCAATTGAGCTAAACATTAAACGCCTCCATTCTATAAACGCTCAGATGCAACGCACCCGCGACAAATGCGATCAGCGACCAGACTCGTGACACCACCGTCGTCTGTCAACACACTATGCAGTATCCACATCATCAGATTCATTAGTGCGTTTATAATAATAGGCATTCGTTTTCCAAGAACACTCATGCGACACTAACTTGCTTAATTTGAACGCGGTAATTCGTCAGCACATCTACACCTAGAAGGAAAAACAGCAACATGCCCTGAAAGACCTGTATCGCAGCACCTGGCAGACCGAGTGATGATTGTGCCACATCACCGCCAATATAGGTTAGTGCCATTAGCGCCCCTGCGAATAAAATACCCACCGGATGTAATCGGCCCAGAAACGCCACTATTATTGCTGTGAACCCGTAACCGACATTAAAATCGATGCTCACTAATCCGGCTGGCCCTGCAACTTCCGTCAATCCCGCAAGGCCCGCCAATGCACCTGACGTGCCAAGACAGAACAAAACCAACCGCGCTGGGCTGACGCCAGAAAATGCAGCAGCGCGGGGTGCTTGGCCCGCCAGTTTGATCTGGAACCCGAGAATGTGTTTGGCAAATAGGGTGTAGGCAAAGATCACACCAACCAGCGCAATGACTACGCCCCAATGCATGCCGTTTGATTGGTCAATCCAACTGCTGGCAGATGAATATTGCGAAAGATTGCGCGATCCTGGAAATCCGAATCCTTCAGGATTTTTCATCAATCCCAGCGCCATCGACGCTAATAATTGTTCTGCAACATAAACCAACATTAGGGACACAAGAATTTCGTTAGTCCCGAACTTCACCCGTAATACCCCTGGTATCATAGCCCACGCGAAACCGCCAAATGCTCCAGCAATAAGCATCGCTGGAAAGATCAGCCAGCGCGCTTCCATCGGGTATAGCGCTAGAGCGACGCCCGCGCCACAGAGCGCGCCAATGATGTACTGTCCCTCGGCACCAATGTTCCAGACGCCAGCTTTGAAACCCAGTGACAGGCCCAACGCGATGGCAACCAAAGGCGCACCTTTGATTAATAACTGTGGCAGATAGAAAAAGTTGAACTCGCCAAACAGCGGCTCCCAGAAAATCTTACCTAATGCTTCAATCGGTGGCTTACCAAGGGCTGCAAATAGCGCTGCACCAAAAACCATCGTCAGCATCACTGCTACAATGGGCGCGGCAAGCGACCAGAACTGAGATGGCTGTGGACGTTTTTCCAGTGCAATCATTGCAGCATCTGCAATACCGCTGTTATGCAAGTGATCCATACGACATGTCCGTTGTGTGCAACCCTAAAATCAGTCAGCATGTGCGACCTCCATGTCATGTGCGCCGCCCAACATCAGGCCAATTTCGTCAATCGTCAAACCCTGCGCAGGGCGTAGTTTGCTTAGCCGCCCTTCGTTTAGGGCCGCAAATAAATCTGAAATTTCCATAAGCTCTTCAAGATCTTGGCTAATCACAATAACGCCCGCGCCATTTGCTGCGAGGTCTAACAACGCCTGCCGGATCACCGCCGCCGCACTGGCGTCAACCCCCCACGTTGGCTGATTGACTATAAGTATTTGGGGAGTTTGAAGAATTTCCCGCCCAATAACGAATTTTTGTAAGTTGCCCCCTGACAAAGACCGCGCTGCATTCCCTGGTCCAGGGGTGCGCACATCGAACCGTTCAATCACCTCTTCGGCGAAGGCGCGCGTCTTGCCCCAGTCGATAAACCCGTTCTTTGTTAGACCTTTACGCTTTCGCGCCGTAAGCGCTGCGTTTTCTGTCAATGTCATATCGGGTGCCGCCGCATGGCCCATGCGTTCTTCTGGTGCGGCACAAATGCCCAAAACTCGCCGTGCATCTGGTAGCAGATGGCCAATATCTTGATCTAGAAAGCTAATCTGCGTGGGACCAACCTTTATCTCACCTGAAAGTGCACCCAATAATTCATCTTGTCCGTTGCCCGCAACACCGCCAATGCCTATTACGTCCCCAGCGCGAATATTAAGCGTCACGTTCTTCAATGCCGTCCCAAAATCTGTAGGGGACTGCGCACACAAGTTCTTAATTTGCATTAGGGTTTTGCCAACAACGCCAGCTGCACGGTTAGGTACATGCAAGGTACCACCGACCATCAGCTCTGCCATTTCCCGCGCGCTCGTTTCACGAGGAATACAAGTGCCCACAACCTGCCCCAATCGCAAGACAGTTGCTTGATCACACAGGGCACGAATTTCTTCAAGTTTATGAGAAATATATAGAATTGCTGTGCCTTCGGCCTTTAACTTGCGCAGAGTATCGAACAATACATTGACTTCTTGCGGTGTTAAAACGGACGTGGGTTCGTCCATTATCAAAATCTTAGGGTCTTGTAGGAGGCAGCGAATAATCTCGACGCGCTGACGCTCACCTGCACTTAGATCACCGACAATTCGTGTGGGATCCAATGGCAAACCGTAGGTCTTTGAAACGTCTGTGATGCGCTGGGCGAGATCGCGCATAGGCGGTGGATTCTCCATCCCAAGGGCAACGTTTTCTGCAACATCTAATGCCTCAAACAATGAAAA
>JBLILC010000089.1:0-11350 GCA_047635635.1 Octadecabacter sp.
GGATCTTGCGCCAAAGACGGCGTTAAGGGGCCGCCCTTTGCCCAGCAACACATATTTGCATGTATAAGAGAAGTGCTTACGCGCGTTCCACTCTCTTTCGCCCTCAGCTTTAATGCCGGTGCTATCCACTGCCCGGCAGTAGCTGCCTGCAGCGATGAGAGGGGATGAGCAGATGTAACTGCCCCGGTGAGCCGCGGTAGGGAAGCGTGACCGGCAACGTTCTCTGTCGTCAATACAACGTGCTGAAGTCTGGCACTGTCCAGTTCAGCTAAGCCAATTCCAGCAAGCTTTCGACGAACCCAACCGTCTGCCTCAAAGGCAAACCAAACGGCACTTTGATTGTCAGGTACGTTTGGATCGCCGCATCGCTATAAGTCTGCTGCCGTCCCCTCTTGCCACAAAAGGCTTTGTCTCCCAGAATATCTCAGCGTCAAATCAAACTGAAAGGGACCCATGCTGCTTCAGCGCTTGGTTATAATCTGACCAGTTCTAGGTCTTGTACAACGTCGGTGTCCAGCTGTTCATTCACTACAGCTACCAAACTGTATTCATACAATGAATCCTCTCAGGCAAGTTATGCAAAAAAGCCGCTGTGCTACCAAAAACTTCCACAAACACATTATTGCAGCCCCTCACAGCCCTAGATCTGCTCCTGAATGGGGTCAAAAAAATGTTTTAAAGGCACGTTTTAAAGTAGCCGAACAAGCTCTGTTTTTTGGCGTCCAACAAAGCTAAGTCGCAGCATTACCCACCTAAAGTCAGCCTCAGCTGACAACGGCGCATTACGCTAATCTGCCAAATGGCACGCCACGCGAATATCACCCAACTGACGCATCATAGGCCGTTCTTTTCTACAAATATTTTTAGCAATAGGGCAACGCGGATTAAATGCACAACCCTGTGGCGGATTTATAGGGTCTGGAATTTCACCTTCTGGCAGGTCTGCCTCGCGACCAAAGCCATCCATCCGAGGTGCGGCTTCTAGTAGCATTTTAGTGTATGGATGTTTTGTTTTATTAAACAAATCCTCAGGGTTCGCTTCTTCGACCAATCGTCCAAGGTATAGAACTCCAATCCGGTCAGCCATATGTCGAACTACGGTCAGGTCATGGCTAATCAGAATATAAGTTAATCCAAAATTATCCTTAAGATCACTCATTAAGTTTAAGACCTGCGACTGCACGGATACATCAAGTGCTGAAGTCGGTTCATCACACACAATAAGTTTTGGCTCAGACGACAAAGCGCGGGCAATACAAATCCGTTGCCGTTGGCCGCCCGAAAATTCATGCGGAAATTTCCCAGCATCTAGCGCCGAAAGTCCCACTTGTATCAGCAGCTTTTCCGCCAGCCCCGTCGCATCACCACCACGGGCTACAACGGGTTCCACGATGATGTCACGCACCCGCCAACGCGGATTAAGAGAGGCAAAAGGGTCCTGAAAAATCATCTGAATATCTGACCTGATCAAATCAACCTTGTCTGCGTCAGTTTCAGTCGCCAAGTTTACGCCGTTAATTTCAACCTTGCCCGACGAGGGCGTCAGCAGCCCAACCAACATGCGACCAATCGTGGACTTCCCAGACCCACTCTCGCCGACCAATGCATAGGTACTGCGTTCTTCAACTTCGAAATCCACATCTGATACTGCGGTGAGAAACGCCTTCGAACGCCGCTCAATTACCCTATTCAACCACGGCTTGGACACGTCAAAAACGCGGGTCAGGTTCTTTACAGAAATCAACGACATCACGATACCTTTTGTGCGATCAATGGGAACCAGCACGCAGCTTGGTCACCCCAGATTTGTGGTGTGGGCGCAGTCCTGCATTTGTCTTGCGCATAAGCACAACGTGGATGAAACGGGCAGCCTTCAGGAACTGCATTTAAACGGGGCATCGCTCCTTCGATTTGGTGCAGCCGCGCTTTGCCCTCTGACGCTAGTGGGGTAGAGGCCATCAGACCGTGGGTGTAAGGATGCTGGGGTTCCGTCAGCACATCTCGCACAGCACCCAATTCTGCCAAGCGGCCAGCGTACATCACAGCAACGCGATCGGCTGCCTCTGCAATAACGCCCATATCATGAGTAATTAACATTACAGCAGCCCCCCGGTCGCGGCAAAGACGTTTGAGAAGAGCAATGATCTGCGCTTGCACAGATACGTCTAGTGCTGTGGTCGGTTCGTCCGCAATAATCAACGATGGCTCAGCGCAGAGTGCTAACGCAATCACAACCCGTTGTCGCATACCACCACTGAATTCATGTGGATAGCTGCCGATACGTTCAGCGGCACCGGGAATTCCAACTTCTTCCAGTGCAGCAACAGCACGCTGATGTGCCTCTGATCGGCTGATAGGGAGGTGGGTTAGCATGGTTTCCGTCAGCTGGTCACCAATGCTTAGTAGCGGGTTAAGAGACGTCAGCGGGTCTTGGAACACCATTCCAATGTGTTTCCCACGCAAGCGGCGCATCGCCACGTCTTTGAGATTATCTATGCGGGTGCCGTTAAGCCAAATTTCGCCCGTCGCTATCTGCGCAGGTGGATCCAGCAGTCTAATAACAGCATTACCCGCCATTGATTTTCCCGCACCACTTTCACCAACAATACCCAAAATTTCGCCCGCACGAATGTCATAGGTGATATCGTCTACGGGCTTTACAATACCGCTGCGTGTGGGAATGTTAACAGACAGACCCCTGATCGACAAAACAACGTCTGACATCAGCGTAACCTCGGATTCAGTGCATCGCGCAGCCAGTCACCTAGCAAATTCACGCTTAACGCCAGCGTCAAAAGTGTGAGCGCCGGGAATAGTAAAATCCACCATTCGCCTGAAAATAAATATCCTTGCCCAATGCGGATCAGCGTCCCCAATGATGGCTGGGTAGCCGGAGCGCCAACACCCAAAAAACTAAGCGTGGCTTCGGCTATAATAGCCAATGCCAGCGATATCGTTGCAATCACCAGCACAGGCGACAGAACATTGGGCAAGATATGGCGAAACATAATGGCATAAGGCGTCCGACCAATCAGCCGAGCTGCCTCAACATATTCCTTGCGTTTTTCAACCAAAGTGGCACCGCGAACAACACGTGCAAACTGCACCCAGTCGCTAAGCCCTATCGCGAGAATAAGCACCCATATGGCCATCTGGTCACGGTATTCCACAGGCGTAACGCCTTTTGCGATGCCAAAAATCAGCATCGCTATAAGGATCGATGGAAACGTAAGCTGCACATCAGCAACGCGCATAATAATCGTCTCAGTCCAACCACCAACATAACCAGAAACAAGTCCCAACATAATCCCTAGAACCATTGCAAATAGTACGGCTGCCACACCGACAAACAAGGACACCCGCATCCCATAGAGGATTGTAGAAAACACATCACGACCTTGGTCATCAGTGCCAAGCAAGAAACTTTCACCCGTAAAGGCGTTAGGGGCCATTGGCCCTGTAAATCCATTCATTAAGTTCAGTGTCGCAGGATTAAATGGGTTCGTTGGTGCAATAAGTGGGGCGAAAACGGCCGCCAAAATGAGAATACTAACGACAAATGTGGAAACAATTGCAATCGGTGATCGGCGAAACGCATAATAGATATCACTGTCTAAAAACATGCGCAGTCGCGATCGCTGTGGGGTTTTTTCTAAAGTGTCGTTCATTAGTGGCCCTCTGCCCGGTCAACGCGCAGACGCGGATCAATAAAGAAATACAGGATATCTACAATCAGGTTGATCGTGACAAACATTACTGAAATCAACATCAGATACGCCGCCATGACTGGGATATCGACAAATTGGACAGCGTTGATAAACAGCAGGCCAACGCCTGGCCACTGAAACACTGTTTCAGTGATAATCGCAAAAGCGATGATAGACCCAAGCTGCAGGCCAATCACTGTGATCACAGGCACCATCGTGTTTTTCAAAGCATGGCGAAAGTTGATGGTACGGTTTTTTAGTCCACGGGCGCGAGCAAAGCGAATGTAGTCTTGGCGTAAGACCTCAAGCATTTCAGAACGCACAAGCCGCATGATAAGTGTCATCTGATAAAGCCCAAGCGTGATAGAGGGCAAGATCAGCGCCTTCAACCCTGAAGCAGTCAGAAACCCAGTTGACCAATTTCCAATTAAAACCGTCTCTCCACGGCCAAAACTGGGCAACCAGCCAAGTTCTACTGAAAAGATATATATCAGGAGTATCCCAATTAAGAACGTCGGCAGCGATACGCCAATCAGGGATGTCGACATAATAAAATTTGCCAAAAATCCCTCACGCCGGATCGCCGTAAACACACCGAATGCGGTGCCAAACGCAATAGCAAGCACACTTGACACGGCTGCTAGTTCCAGGGTCGCAGGCGCGCGCTCTGCCAAGATGTCAGACACAGGCCGCCCCTGCCGGTAACTTACTCCAAAGCTGCCTTGAACCGCACCCTCAAGAAATTTGACGTACTGAACGATAAACGGCTCGTCCAGGCCGAGCTGGTCGCGCAGCCGCTCGATATCAACAGTCGTACGTTCCTGGCCAAGCATATTTTCTATTGGGTCACCAACAAAACGAAACATCGAAAACGCAGCAAGGCCGACGATAAGCAAAACAAGCGCCGATTGCATGACGCGACGGATAATATAGGCCAGCATGGTAGTAATTGCCTTAGTTTTTAAGAGCGGATGAAGGCCCTGCAGATGAATTTAAGATTAAATCTCGAAACTGATCGCCAAAAGGTCATGTGCATCATGCACCAAAACTTTCAGCTTCTAGCTTCGAAGCCATATCACTTACCTTCGCCACATTGGCAACAGTAATGGTGCGCTGGATACCCAGCGCACCATAGGGTTGTCAGATCAATTCATAGTAAAATATTTGATCTTTGGCTGGTCTTCAGGATCAACCTCAATCCCAACTCTTTCTGACATTCCCCAGTTCAGCACCTGGTGATGAATTGGAATGTAAAGCTGTTCGTCCTGCACCGTCCGCCAAATCGTCGCAATATCAGCATTGCGTGCTTCTAGATCAGTGTTAGAGGCCAACGACTCAATCATCAGATCTAGATCCACGTCTGAGAAACCGGTCGCGTTCCAAGTACCAATCTCAGACTCACGCGAGTGAACAAGGAAGTTGAAGACATATTCAGAATCGTAAGTCGGTACGCCCCAACCCAACATATAAAAATCAGTTTGACCGTTAGTAATTAGCGGAAAGTGCTGCGCTTTTGGTTTGGCGTCCAAATTCACAGTGATACCGATTTGGCCCAG
Organism: Octadecabacter sp.; assembly: GCA_047635635.1. Taxonomy (GTDB): domain Bacteria; phylum Pseudomonadota; class Alphaproteobacteria; order Rhodobacterales; family Rhodobacteraceae; genus Octadecabacter. Next base: position 5,264 of record JBLILC010000089.1, read on the forward strand.
CATGCCGACTGCAGCCTGACAGATACCTTCGTCATTCACATATCGGTCATTTGGACAATCCAACCGTATCGAGAAACCATCCACATAGCCGGCTTCAGCCAACAAAGCTTTAGCCGCTTCGACATCTGTAGAGGATTCCGAGTCCATCTCAGCCGTCCAGCCATTTACAAATGGTGGGGCGATCATGCCCGCTGGTTCACTTTGACCACGCATCACAACCTGACGGATGGCATCGCGGTTGATTGCCATCGACATAGCCTGCCGAACACGCACATCAGCCAGTGGGTTGGCACCATCAATGCTGTCAGATTCGAGATCATCAGCACCTTGGTTCATACCAAAGAAGATAACCCGATTTTGTGGCGCTTGTTTGACAATCAAACCATCGACAGCATTCACACGCTCAAGATCTTGCACGGGCATGTCTTGTAAGAAATCAATCTCACCTGACAGCATCGCTGCCACACGGGTCGCGGCGTTTTGGATCGGGGTGTAAATGATTTCAGTGACCTCCATCGGAAACTGATCAATGCCCCAGTATGCATCGTTGCGCACCATAACTGTTTTGACGTCAGGCTCACGGCTTTGCAGCACGTAAGGGCCAGTACCGTTTACATTGGTTGTTGCAAATGTAAGCTCGCCACCTTCAAAATCTTGTACATCAACAGTATTATTTGCCTCAGTCCAGTCTTTGTCCATGATAAACAGGTTAGTCAGATTTGACGGAAGGATTGGGTTGGGTCCATCAGTCACGAACTCTACAGAAAAGTCCCCAACCGCACGCACTTCCGTGATCGAACCGATCAATTCTTTCATATCAGAATTAGGCTGTTTGGCACGATCAAAGCTAAAGACCACGTCTTCGGCTGTAAATGCCGCACCGTCATGGAAAGTAACGCCTTCACGCAGATTAAAGACCCAGACATTCGGATCATCTGCTTTGGGTGCCCAATCGGTCGCCAATGCCGCCTCAAACGCGCCACTGATGTCGCGAATAATCAAAGGTTCGTACATTTGGTGACGGATCGTATGGGTAGGTCCCTCGTTTTGTGCGTGCGGATCAAGCGTCAGCGCGTCTCCAGAGCGCGCCCAACGCAACGTTTCCGCATTAAGCGGTGCGGTCGTCGCAAGCAGCAATGCGGCCAGTGTAAGTGCCGATGTTGTTTTCATGATAATTCACCCAGTTTGATTTTCGTTACGATCAGAAAATTGACGCTACCTTTGTAAACAACAAAGACTTTGGAGATAAGCTAGACTAAACCAGCGGCAGAACCAGAAATTTCAAGTTGCCGTTTGACGTAGTCTTAAAGTGCACAAAACCTAGCCGCCTCAATCATCGTTTGCATAAAAGTTAGGCATAAATTTTTAAGGCTCAAAATTTATTTGTAAAGCAAAAAATAAATTGAGCTGTACAAGTTTGCACCTTAATTTTGTGGGATGAAAACATGTTTTATTCTTCATTACTTCGATAGTCGCACAACATAATTCATGAGTAACTTGCACCGCTATGTTCTAACCGCCATCTGTGCATCTTTCAGATACAGTCAGCATTGCCACACACAACGCCGAAGCCAGTCGGTCTCTTGGGCGAGGCCTAAATCCTCTTTGGACACCACGTCAGTGTCTCGGTGCGCCGTGATCCATTTGTTCAATGTCAACATACCGACGCTAAGATCATCCGCGACTTGCTTGCGTATGAGCACACTGATCAGTGCAATGCGCACCACATCTTTGCGCAATTCGTCAGTCCATGTTCGTCACATAGTTCATCTCATTTGTTGCAGTAAATGCTATCAAATGAGTATCCGTCTTGATCAAGCCCCCTTTTTGAACCAATTTTGATCTGCCTTGATGAGGGTATTGGCGAGTTCAATGAGCTTTCGCATAAGCGCAGTAAGGGCGACTTTTGGTAGCTTTCCAGCTTTGACCATGGCTTAATGTTTAGTCCCTTAGATCGGGGTTGTGTCTCATCGCTACTAGAACTGGCATGTAGTGGGCGTCCATGACCACTTTCCGGCTACCTTGAATGAATGACTTCCCTCGCCATTGTCTAGATTAACGTGTCATCGGGGCCAGACCAGTCAAACTGGTCTCTTGATTTTCTGTCCATACTCACGATCTAGGGCATCTCTATCAAAATGATGGTAGCACAGACACCGCCGATGCCTGGAAGTGAGCGAAGTATTTTCATCGAATGCGCCAGGGTGTCCCTGAAGTGTATCAGACGATCTATCTCAGCATCAATCTCAGCGATTTGTCTGTCAACTTAAGCCAAGCGGGCTTTGCTTTGACGGCAAGTGATGGACAGGGTTTGGGTTTTCAGACGGCTCATGATGCTGGTGCGATTTTTGATCAATCCTGAACGAAATGAGCGTAACTCTTTTAGATCGTGCTGTATTTTGGTAGCTATCTCATCTGGCTCTAATGCAAAGGCATTCCCCATCACGGCTAGCATTCGGGCATCAACAGCGTCAGTTTTTGCGCGTACGCCTTGTGCCTGAGCAAACCGGTGCGCCTACAAGGGATTCACTTTTACCAATGACAAATACCCGCCTAGGACCCGTTCTAGACCACTGAAGTAAGCGCCTGTTGCTTCATAAATAACGCGTGTCACTGGCGTCTTTGCGCAAAACTTGGAAAGCGCCTGAAATCCTACAGGGCAATTACTAGACGACATCATTTTCCCATAACTAAACCGGTGAATATTCAAAATAGCTTTGGATATGTCTATGCCAACGGTATCATCCGTCATCTTCGTTATATCCTATGCTTGTAGAAGAGGGCTTCGTGCTACTCTGTATCCGTTCAGGCCTCTGGCAAAGGTGACGATTGATCTTACTCTTTTACAGTCATCAAAGACCAAGCGGAGGACGATCCAACCACCACCACAGATCAGCATTTTAAAATGCTGATCTGTGGCTTTTGTTTCGCACAAAATCTGGGATATTCATAAAACAAGTGGCATCAAACCGAGACAAGACCAGAACGGACTGAATTCACAACACAAAATCAGAATATCGCAACGCGACCCTGACCATCTAGAAGTCCTAAAGCAGTGCCATTGAATCTGTCAGATTTGTTGCCACTTAGCGCTGGTCAAACGGCTTTGTAAAACTCCAGTTCACACTTCGAACACTGCCATGTTGGCTGATCAAGCTCAATCACACAGCCCCCAAAGATAACCTCACCGCGTTGTTCTTTTTCAAAAAGCTCGTCTGAGATACTAGGCTCCCCATACAGAATGCTGGCCACAGGCGCATGACCGCAATCGGGGCACTTGCGAGGTTTTCGCACGTAGGTTTTTCTTAAGTGGACTGGCATAATTCCAGCGGCACGCTCGACTATCTCACGCACAGCGTCAAAGTTTGGTGGATAGGCATTCGATCCAGAGCTTTTTTTCTTGAGCTCAGTTGAGCGGATAGTGAGATCCCAGCCGCTTCCATCCATAATTTTGGGATTACAATAACTTGATTTCCATTTGTTGACCTGTAGATCAGCTAATTTCTTGAGCGTGTCAGACCAAGTGTCATCTTCAGGTCTGATAATGGTGGGAACGGGTGGAAAACCAGGCGTTATAAAGACCGCAAACTCGATGATATGGTCGCGCCCAGTTTTGGCTTTGGCTGCTGACTTTAATGTCTTCGTCATTTCTTCATCACCCTTTCTTACTAATGCACTATCAGGTTAGCTAATATGAGCTCTTTGAGGCCAGTCTCGGCGTGATAATGGATCAAGGAGCCGTCTTACCCAGCAGAATAATTCAAGCAAAGCACATTCTTCACATATAAGGTTGGCGTGCTTTCCATCCAATATCAACTGTCGCGGTGTCGTTCCGCGTCTGCAAAAAAACGGCATAGGTGGGATACAAGGTTTGAAAGAGAAACCCACGCCCGTGTCTAAGGTTGGTCATAGCTTTGGACACAATGGGTGCGTTGCCGAAAAGGTGGCGTGTAAAACCGACAGGGTAACCCCGGCGTCCTCGCAAGAGGTTGCGCTTATGGCAGGCGTGAAGCAACTCAGATGAGGTCTTCGCCATGCCAAGGCTCCAGATAGCCTTGGTATGACTTCACAATCTGGATGAGATCCCGGCTAACAATTGTCACAGTCATAATACTGCAGAAAGAAGAAAGATTGAACGAAGTAAATGACTTGAAGACGAATGCGAATGAGCGGAAGCGATTGAGCATAAGACGAAAGGCAACTGTGCTGAAGGTGCAGCTAAGACAGCTAAAACAAAATGAATACAAAATGGGCTTGGCAAGGCTCTGGCTGAAATGTCAGGACTGGCTATGAATTATTTCTAAGACCTAGCAGATGATAATCACGAATTGTCGTACTCGCCTATGTTGCGAGTGGCGCAGTTGACCCTACACTACACACAAGGCCATGGCCAAATTGGCTTAACGAAGACAAGTGCGTTCAAACGGGCGTTTGTCAAATGGGCTGCTGAACACTTCGATTGGCCCAGTAAGAGCCATGACGAACTATCCATAATGAACAAGGTCTTGAACGAGTATGACTTCCCTCCACTTGAATTGCTGCATTTTATCTCGGTGCAAATGAAACTGGCGCAACGCTACAAGGACGAGTTCCACATAACAAAGCGTGGCACTGCACTGCTCAAGTCACTTGCTGCACTGTTTACCGCAGTTATCCCGTTCTATGTGTTTGAGATCGACAACGTTACATAATACCGTCTCAAGGATGGTCCGATAGGCAACTGGGATGTTTGGCTGAACGTGCTCAACATCGAAGTCGAAGACGGAGCCAGCATCAAGCAACTATACGAGGTGTTATGCTGTGTGGCCCCTGACGATCTATCTGGCTGGCAGGGAATCATTGCGTTTAGTCATTGCGTGTTGGAACTCAGCATTAAAACTAGATACGAACGATATGCTTGAGCACGCGCAACGGCACTGACCTCAGCTTCTCATTGCGTATTTTGATATGGCCAGTGCGACGCAGCCGAAAAAATCATATAGTCTGCAATCAAGGACGCTTTATTTATGTCTATAATTGGTGAATTGAAGGTTATTTCAACGTTGTGATTGGGCAAATATGCAGATTTCTAAGACTGACTTCATAAACCATCTGAACTGCCCAAAATCGCATTGGCTTTTGAAGCACAAACCCGACCGTTACCCGCATGGCAAGTTTTCTGACTATATGAAAAAACTGACGTTTGAAGGGTACGAAGTCGAAGATTACGTGCGGAAACTTATAAAAAATCAACCAAACGCGGCTTCCTATTCATTCCAGTCAATCTTCCAAACCCAACGCGGTCTCTACGCAAAAGCAGACGTGATACGTGATAATGGCGACGGCACGATCAACCTTTATGAGGTCAAATCATCCACAAGAGTGAAGAGTAACGGTCAGCATAACCAGATCAAGGATGCTGCATTTCAAAAAATTGCAGCTGAAGAGGCTGGCCTAAAGGTCGCAAGGGTCTTCATCGTACACCTCAACAAAGAATATGTCCGGCAGGGTGATATCGATCCAGAACAACTACTCAACTTTGCAGAAGTAACAAACAAAGTTGCTAAAATAGAAGATGACACGCGAGCAGAGATAGAAAGTGCACTTGAATTTCTGGCTCTGCATTTCATCGATGAAAATTCATGCTCTTGCCTACAACTGACAAAATCAAACCATTGTGACGCTTTTGACTACTTCAATCTCACAATCCCAAGTCCGTCAATCTTTACTTTACCAAGAATCAGCAAGGCCAAAATTGGAGGATTTGTTGCAGATGGGCGCTTTGACCTTGATGAAATCGGACTGGACGAAGTCACAGGCAAGCAAATCCCCGTGTTGCAGTCTGCGCATCTGAAGACACCAATAATAGATCCGGCTGCAATTGCTCGTTTCTTCAATAAGGCCGCGTATCCGATCTATTTTATTGATTATGAGACCTGTAGCTCTGCCCTTCCCTTAGTTGATGGTGCGCGACCACAAGTCCCAATCCCGTTTCAGTACTCCTTGCACGTAAAGCGGACGCCTGAGGATACAGAACTGCTTCATGTCGAATATCTTGCAGAAGCGGCTGCTATGCCTTTGGCGATGATCGAGCACATGCAAAGCCAT
>JBLILC010000090.1:0-11193 GCA_047635635.1 Octadecabacter sp.
TAACGTCACAATTGGCGATATTTGCATTATATTTCGTATTTTCGCAACACTCATAAGTAGGTCCGACAAGGGACAGCATATACTTGTCTATGCTGTAGATCTTGCGGTCTTCGTGCGGGATGCCCAACCGCGTGGAAATGAAAGTTTTGCCATGGACCAACTCATTCAGGTTAAATTGGCAGGGTCGGTTTAGTTAATTCTTTACTGCTAATGAATCTCATGGATGATGGTTTCCTCCTGCACGATGATTGTTTTGGTGGCTGCGCAATCTCGTGTCTATGTGGTGAGGCTGGTAGGAATGAACATTGAGGTGGGCTTGATTACAGGCTGTGCATAATATTGTTCTGCGGAGTAAGAGTGACTTCTTCGAACATTGTATCCTTTGACATGAAGTTTACTACGGTACGATCTTGCAAAAATAGAAAATTTATTAGTTGAGTGAGTTTTTGCACCATGCAAAAGAGTGATTAGTACAATTGCTGTGGTATGGATAAAAACGCCTCATTGGAGCCATGGCAGGAAAGTTTTATTGAGAAGTTTCTGGCCGTTTTGGCCAGTTCACCACGAGTGGGAGATAAGTCAAATCGTCAAGTCCACCCAGCGGTTATTAAACTAAACGTAAAATTTTTTTACGGGGGCAGTCCTGCTCAAGATGTTGTTTTAAGGACGTAAAATCAGCGTCGTGCCTAAGCTGCTAATATCATTTTCTGTCTGCATAAGGGGCAAAAATAGTATCTCGTGTAGTGGCCGCCTCTCGCCACCTTGATCAAGACGTGCGCAGGCTGCAGATGAAAGTTTCGATAATGTCTGTGCTGCCTGACAGTATCTGCATACCGTAAAATATAATGCGTTATCTCCCGGTTGTGGAGGCGTAGGTGAAAACTGATGCGACCCTCTGCAAGCGCTGCGCTTTCAGCACTGTAAAAGCGCTACTGCAAACTGTCTCTCCTCCAATCAAATAAACAATCTGTCAGAGGTATTCCACAAATCAAACTGGGGTTCGAAATACTGCACAACTGAACTGTGGATGGGGAGCTGAATGAAATTCAGAACCGTGCTTGGTAGTTATATATGTTGCAATTATGGTCTGTTATAAAAAGCGATCCACGAGTTTCTGAAAGGAGCTGCGGGTATCTTGGGGAGTTGGGTCTGGACCTGAGCTGAGTTTTGACAGCGGCTTTACCACTTGCATATTTGTTTTGGTGGGTGGCTTGTGTTTCGTCCCTGTGGATGGGCGAGGCGGGTTGACCCTTAGCGCAACTGCATTCAGAAACTTTGATCCCTCATTATCTGCTAAAAAGGCTGCACCATCCGACGTGCCGCATAATACATCATCAAGCCAGTTTTGATCGGCCTTGGCAAAATCGCTTAGAACATAGCCAGGCACACGATCCTTGTGTCCGGGATGCCCCACACCTAGACGGACGCGGTCATAATTTGGACTGATGTGCTGGTGAATAGATCGTAGACCGTTGTGGCCTGCATGACCGCCGCCAGATTTAAGTTTAACTTTCGCTGAGGCAAGGTCGATCTCGTCATGAAATACGATTACATCGGTGCTATCGAGTTTATAAAACCTCAGCGCTTCACCTACTGATTGCCCTGAAAGGTTCATAAATGTTTCTGGCTTTAAAAGCAGGACCTTGTCACGACCGAGACGCCCTTCTGTCAATCGACCCTGAAACTTGCTACGCCACGGTGAGAAGTCATAATCTGTGGCAACTCGATCGAGAACCATGAAACCGACATTATGCCGATTTTGCGCGTATTTAATACCAGGATTACCAAGGCCAACAAATAATTTCATATAATCCCTATATCGCCCAATGTAGTTCAGTCCAAGAGCATGAATTAACTTAAAACTGTTTTAAATTTCAACGTTCTTGGCTACAATTTTTTATGATATTGTTTGAATAACGCTTTTCCATTAGAAATCTCTAATGTACGAAAACTTTTTTCTTACTCCGGTGGGATCTGTGCCATAAATGTTTAATGTCTTTAAATAATTTAATCATGATCCAAAATAAGTTGTTTTGGATACAGTCATATTCATAGCCTTAGGTCCAGATTCTGCAGGTAGTATTGCGTTTGGTGAAGCCTTATCGCTTAATTCTGAGTTTATAATTATATTGAAGCGTGTCGACTGATCAAACTTATGCCAGACACTTGGGGTAAATCGACTGTTCAACGTCCTTAGGCACAAATGCACAGACCATGGCTGCGTGGATTGATGCCAAGGATGAAATACGTATGCCAAAAAAAATGATGAGATGCTTTAACAGTATTATCATTTAAAACATACCGTACCTGCCGCTCATGTTTTTAAAACTGTGCAGACTGAAAATGTGGCGTTATGATAGTTGCTGCGCACTCTTAAGATTTGGGTCAATAATGTTCAACCAACTAAAAAGGGCGTGCCATGTCGCACGCCCTCTAAAACACAATGGATCAGATATTAGCTTTCTTTAGCTTCTGTCGCTGGGACGTCGTCAGCTTCGACTGCATCATCTTCCCCATCATCAGCGGATGTCAGAGCAGCAGGTGCTTGGAGGTTTGCAATCACGAAATCACGATCGATGGTGGCTTTTGCACCGGCTGGCAGTTTGATGGATGAAATCGTAATAGTTTCACCTAATTCAAGGCCTGTGAGATCAACAGTCAAAATTTCTGGGATGTCACCCGCAGTTACTACCAGTTCAACTTCGTTGCGCACAGGTATTAGGACGCCACCTTCTTTCAAAGCCGGACATTCTTCTTCATTAATAAATTCAACACCGATGAACAAGTTGATCTTCGTGGTGCGCTTAAGACGCATAAAATCAAGGTGTGTTGGCAGATCTTTGACAATGTGGCGTTGTACGTTGCGGCAGATCACGCGGACGTCGTCGTGGCCTTCAACCTTTAGGTTGAACAGCGTGGACAGAAAGCGGCCTGCTTTTAGGCGTTTGAGTAGCACGTTAAACGGCACATTGATCGAAATAGGGTTCTCGCCACCACCATATACTACTCCTGGAACGAGGCCGTCACGGCGTGCTTGACGTGCAGCTCCTTTACCTGTGTCAGTGCGCAGCGTTGCCTCAAAATCTGGAACCTTGCCAGCCATTGGTCTTCCTTTCAATTCGCGCGTCGCTCAACTCACACGGCGACCCACTTTTCCATGTCAAGAACCAAAACGGCTCCTCTTGAACTGGCGCGTATAGGGCAGGTTTGTTCAATTGGGAAGGGCTTATCGTCTACGCAGATGACTAAGCCCACTTCCCTGTGAAGTCTGCAGGAACAAGCAGGATATCTTTGTTGACGTCTTTAATATCCCGGTGGCCGCAAAGTGCCATTGTCAAATCAAGTTCTGTATGAATTACATCAAGGGCCTTTGTGACGCCGGCCTCGCCCATGGCGCCAAGGCCATTTATGAAAGCGCGGCCGATATAGGTTCCTTTTGCACCAAGTGCTAGTGCCTTTAAAACATCCTGACCGGATCGAATTCCACTGTCAAAATGCACTTCGATGCGGTTACCAACGGCGTCGACAATCTGTTCCAGCATCCTGATTGATGAGAGTGCGCCGTTCAACTGGCGCCCGCCGTGATTAGATACTATTATCGCATCAGCACCCAGATCGGCTGCCTTTTTAGCGTCTTCAACGTCAAGTATGCCTTTTAAAATGACGGGACCATCCCACATCCTCATTAGTTGTGCGACGCGGTCCCAGTTAAGCGAGTGATCGAATGCTTCGGCTGACCAGGCGCCAAGGGAGGATGGGTCGCTGACATTTTTGGCGTGGCCTACAATATTGCCGAAAAACCGTCGTTTAGTCTGCAGCATTTGTAGACCCCATGTCCACTTGGTGGCTAAATTCAATAAAGTTGGGATGGTAAACTTCGGGGGTGCGGTCATGCCGTTTTTGAGGTCTTTGTGGCGTTGACCAAGAATTTGCAGATCGAGTGTGATAACCACGGCAGAACATTTTGCTGCCTTTGCGCGATCAAATAATCTTTGCATGAAATCATCGTCTTTTAGAGTGTAGACCTGAAACCAAAACGGTTTAACGGTATTTTCAGCTACGTCTTCGATGGAACATATGGACATGGTTGAAAGAGTGAACGGTACACCAAATTTTTCAGCGGCTTTTGCGGCTTTGATTTCTCCGTCTGCGCATTGCATGCCCGTTAAGCCGACGGGTGCCAGTGCAACTGGCATGGCGACATCTTGGCCGATCATCTTACTAGTTGTGGTGCGGTTGGCCATATCAACTGCCACGCGTTGGCGCAGGCGAATTTTATCGAAGTCTGACGTGTTTTCGCGGAATGTCTGTTCCGTCCATGACCCGCTTTCGCAGTAGTCATAGAACATTTTTGGCGTTCGGCGTTTGTGCAGGCGTTTTAAGTCGTCGATTGTGGTGATGACAGGCATTGTGTTAACTTTCAGCGGTATTAATTAAAAAAATCACACATATGGATAAATTCGAGTAAGTGTCACCCAGAATTAGGCTCTGTGTGCACCATCGGCCAGTGTTTTAACAAATTCAAGAACGTCAGCCACAGTTTCGCCGGCGCCTATCTTTTCAACGATTGCAGACCCCACAACAGTTCCATCCGCAACACTAGCGATGTCCTGCGCTGTTTGTGGTGTGCGCACGCCGAAACCAACAATAACTGGAAGGTCGGTTGATGCTTTGATGCGTGCGACTTCAGGTGCTACGTCAACGACCTCCGCTGCCGCTGCGCCTGTCGTGCCGGTGACTGACACGTAATAAACAAAACCAGATGTGTTTTGTAGTACTTTGGGCAGGCGTTTTGCATCTGTGGTTGGCGTTGCGAGGCGAATAAAATTTAGTCCCGCAGCTTGTGCGGGAATGCATAGTTCATCGTCTTCTTCAGGGGGGAGGTCTACAATGATAAGTCCATCGATCCCTGCATCCTTTGCTTGCAATAGGAATGTATCGACTCCGCAAGAATAGATAGGGTTGTAATAGCCCATTAGTACGATTGGTGTGGTATTATCTGTCTTGCGAAGTTCAGTGGCGATAGACAGTGTTTGATCCAAGGTCATGTTGCCATCAAGCGCTCGCTGTCCTGCTAGCTGGATTGTGGAACCATCCGCCATCGGGTCAGTGAATGGCAAACCAAGCTCGATGATATCAACGCCCGCGGCTGGCAGCCCTTTGACGATCTCAAGTGATGTCGTGTAATCTGGGTCGCCGGCCATTACATAAGCAACGAACGCTTTTTTATTGGTTGCGCGCAGTTCGGAAAATTTAGCGTCGATCCGTGTCATATCGCATTCCTTTTAAAAGAACCTTTGGTTTGGCGCAGTGGCCGCAGAAAATCAATGCCTCAAATGCTTGCGGGCAGAGGCTGCGCGGCCTAGAAGCCGAATAATCATTCAGTAGGAGCGTCGCAATGGGTTTTAAGATGGGTATCGTGGGCATGCCAAACGTGGGTAAATCGACCCTGTTTAATGCTTTGACACGCACGGCAGCTGCGCAAGCAGCTAATTTCCCGTTTTGCACTATTGAACCCAACGTGGGCGAAGTTGCAGTCCCAGACGTACGTTTAGATAAATTGGCGGCGATTGCAGGGTCCAAGTCGATCATATCAACCCGCATGACATTTGTGGATATTGCCGGTTTGGTAAAGGGCGCAAGCAAGGGCGAAGGCCTTGGGAACCAATTCCTTGCCAATATTCGTGAAACAGATTCAATTGCTCATGTACTGCGTTGTTTTGAAGACGATGATGTGACCCATGTAGATGGTCGCGTTGATCCCGTTGCGGATGCAGAAACGATTGAAACAGAACTAATGTTGGCTGATTTAGAAAGCATCGATAAGCGGCTTGCGAATCTGATCCGCAAAACGCGTGGCGGTGATAAAGATGCTGTTCAACAAGTGCGTTTGCTTGAAGCTGCAAAAGTGGCGTTAGAGAAAGGTCAACCTGCCCGCACGGTGAGCGTTGACGAAGATGACATTAAGGCATGGAAGCTGCTACAACTTTTGACAACAAAGCCAGTGCTATACGTCTGTAACGTTGGTGAAGCCGAAGCTTACGAAGGCAATGCGCACTCAATGGCTGTGGCTGATATGGCCGCGTCGCAGGGCAACGCGCATGTGATTATCTCTGCCCAGATCGAAGAAGAAATTAGCCAGCTTGAAGAGAATGAAGCGGTGATGTTCCTTGAAGAAATGGGATTAGCAGAGGCCGGGTTAGATCGTTTGATCAAAGCAGGTTACAAACTTTTGCATTTGGAAACTTATTTTACTGTTGGCCCGAAAGAAGCTCGCGCATGGACAGTAACTGCTCAAACAAAAGCACCGCAAGCCGCTGGCGTTATCCATGGGGATTTCGAAAAAGGCTTTATTCGCGCTGAGACGATCGCTTATGATGACTTTATTATGTTGGGTGGTGAACAGGCCGCTAAAGAGGCTGGTAAGATGCGGGCCGAAGGCAAGAGCTATGTTGTCAAAGATGGCGACGTTCTGCACTTTTTGTTTAATACCTAATTCTGGGATTCAAAATTAGACTTCGGTTTGCAATTAACTGCTTGTTGCCTTGTTGAAGGGCAAAATTTAAGTTTACGAAAGTTTAGTGAGACTAGGCGTCGGTAGAAAGAAGTTGTATCGAAATTGTGTTAAATTGCTTTCCGTGGTTGTAATGTAGTTTTATCGAAGGATAGCTTCATTCCCTACGGTCGATCAATTACCATGATATCCTACTTGTTCTCTGAACCAAGTCTCATAAAAAAGACCAAGTCTAGGCTATACGGGTCTTTCTTCGCTGCCGGAGCGAGATAGCCCGCAACCGTGAAGACCTTATTGTACTGCTAAATGACGGTGCTAATGGATATTACCATTGAGGTTGTCAGAGACATTTACCCCTTCGATAGCAGTTAACCGACTAATTTCCACGAGCATTCAGTTGTATATACTAAACGCAGATGAGCAGCTTTAATGATCCTAACCGCTTGGTTAGTAATTTAGATCTCGTCGGTCTGTCGATTAACGCTTTTGGTGCATACGCTTAACATCGCACCTGGCTTCACACTGCCTTCAAAAAATACGGCTGATGCTTATCTATTAGTGCTTTATTCAGTCAATAAAAAATTGCTGCATCTATTGGCCACACTCTGGGAGTGGACCTGAGACTAGACGCTTGCTAACCGCACAACTACATATGCTGCAAAACCGATATGAAACAACGTCAGAATGACCGATGCGCAATGCAGAATATTGAAGCGCTGCTTTGCTTTAGCATCGGTTGCTGAATTGATCATCGGCATCAAGATTTGGCGTGCGAAAATGGCGGTAATAGATATGAGCATCAAAATGACGCCAGATAGGGGGTCACTAGTCATAGCCGTGAGCGCAGCCAGTGCTGCTGAAACCACCACAAAGGTGTAGAAATGTGGAAAGGCTTTGCGAATAACAGAACTAGCGGTTTCAGTTGGAAGTACTGTGAACAAAAAAGCTGCGAAGGCGAACGAGTACAATGTCATTCCACCAAAAAGAAGCGATGTCATTAGAAGGGCATAGATGGTCATTTTGGTGACTCCGGTAGACGGGCAAATCCCATGTAAATAATCGTCTTGAATGAAAGCTGACCGAAGATGATATCACCGTGACGGTTTACAGCCCGTGGGCCAAGCCCAGTTTGTAAGCCGGGTATAAGGCCTGAATGAGAAAGTGCTTCGCACAATTCACGCGGCTTTATGAACATCTTGGGGTCGTGCGTCCCTTGTGGTAAAATTCGGAAGACATCTTCTGCAAAAGTAATTACAGCTAATCGTGCGATCGGATTGCGATTAATAGTATCGTATAAAAATGTCCCACCAGGTTTAAGAACGCGCACAACTTCGGCCAGAACCTTGGTGAGGTCTGATACATGTTCTAGAACATCGACACAAACCACAGCATCAAAACAATCATCAGGATAAGGCAGGGACTCACCTACTCCAACGTCATATTGAATTGTTTGGTTCATGTGTTTGGCACGCGAAGTGGCTGCTTTTATAGCTTGCGTGGCAGGGTCAATTCCGGTGACACGCGCGCCTTTGTGCGTTAATGCCTCTGACATAAACCCACCCGCACAGCCCAAATCTAGCACGGACTTATCGTTCCAATCTATTTGGCTATCGAACCAAGATAACCTTCCAGGCACGAGGTTTTTTAACGTGCGCACCCAACGAATTTCGTCAGTCCACCAAAGAGTGGCTGCGTCGTCGTACATATCTAAATTATTGCGTTGCTTAATCTTCATGTTTTTTTGCTCTACGCAGATTAGGGATTACGTAAGGAACGCATCGTTTGTAGGCCGCAAAACGATCGCCGTAGCGACGCGTAAATCTGCGTTCTTTTAGAAGAGGTGCCGTTAAGCAATAGGTGGTTAAAACTACTGCTAAGCAAAGTTGATCGGGGGTCCACACTGGAACTGTCCAAGTGGTCAGTGCAAAGGCAACATAAATAGGCTGACGGATAACCCTAAAAAGTCCTGTGGTTGGCATGTCTGGGAATACGGGACTAATTTTCTGGATCAATGACATCCACCCCAGCGCACCAGACTGCACTTCGGCTCCAGCACTGAAACTCGCCCACATAAGCAAAAGCCAAGATAGCGTATACATTGCGCAAATCAGTACAAAAGTGCTACCCTCTGCGCGCCACCAAATGATACCGCTGGGGGTCCAAAGGGTGAAAAGTGCTAGCAACTGAACTGATGCAATAATGGCATATGATGTGGTGACTAGAGTTATCCCATGACCAAGTGGGGCGAGCTTAGCTAAAAATTTACGACCCTTCGAAGTGAGTAAGATAGAGTGTATAATAGGAAATTGAATAATTAACATTACATTAACGATAGTTGACCATGGCGTGGGGACCTGACCAAAACTTTCGCTCATCCCAAAAAACATCGCACCAATCATTGCCAGTACGGATAGGGAAAAAATTACATGGCATAAGATGCCATAAAGCACTGCTATAGTAATACGTGCGCGTCCCGAAGGTGGACGTAGTGTTCCAATTGCTAATGCTAAAAAGCGTTTGAACGGTGTTGGATTTGAGAATTTCATAAAGCTAATTTAGCACGCCTGCACGAGTGTCGAGCGGCTTCGACGATATGCCGCAACGTATGCTGTGTTAAAATTAAAGTAAAAGTGGATAATCCATTTATTATTATGAGGAATGTATAATGTTCAGTATTAGAGATGCATTTGCCTAATTGCCGGCTTGTGTATGAATATGATGCTGTAAAATATTAAATAATAGACAACATTGTGTTTTATGGTCCGCTACCATGGAGTTCAACGCAGGCTTGGATACGATTTGGCAACATCAGATTAACAGTTTTCCAACCAACAGAATTTATTTTCAGCCGATTTTGAAAGAAATCTGTTGCAAATTCTCTTTTCAATAGCGTTACAACTGTCCTTGAAATTTTCAACGACTCGTGATGATTGATAAATATAATAACTGGGGTATCAGGAGATTGTCGGCTATGAGTGACCCTAACGATTTGAAGTCTTTACTCGACGAAGTGTGGCGTCATCTAATGCGCGGTGTTGCTGACAGGCGTTCACCTGCGCGCTACCCCACGTTTGTTACTGTGTCACCGGATAATAAACCTGAGGCACGTACAGTGGCATTGCGAGGGGCTTCGCGCTCTTCAGGTGACCTTGAGGTTCATACTGACATTGCAACATCTAAGGTAGTCGCCCTACGACATGCTCCGACTGCTGCATTTCACATCTGGATACCACGCTCGGATTTACAGATACGGCTCACAGCCGATGTTAAAATACTTACAGGAATTGACGTTGAACCACAATGGGATCGCATCCCTGCGGGGTCCAGAGTTTCTTATGGCACCCTTCCGGCACCGGGCACACCCATTCCAGATGTATATGCCTATGAAAAACCTGGAGATAGAGCCCGTTTTGCTGTTTTGAAATGTAGCTTGTTAGAGATGGATCTGGTGCACCTTGGCGCACGTCATCGACGTGCCGCCTTTGTTTGCGATGATGATTGGGCAGGAACTTGGCTTGCGCCCTGAACTTTCATGAGTTTATTCATTTGGCGCATCAATCTAGCCGAGAATTTGGGGACTTTCGCACTTGACCTGTGTACCAGATATACAAGTCCTATCAAATTTCGTGCCCTGTTTGAAATGTGCTGAGGTTGGCTTCAGCACTACAGATAATGCATTTCAATTAAAGCATCCGTAGGTTTTAGACCTTCGTGATTGCAGCAATGACATGCTGCATCGAACATCTCAAAGGTGGTGTTAATTTAATGAAGCAGTTCTATGTAGAGTGACTTTGATCTGTGTGCTGCGATAAAAGCATAAGAAGAACTTTTAAATAAATCCGGATATAGATGGCACTTAAATTTTCAATATAAATTTTTTAAACTAAAAATTACACTCATGAAAATGTATTTTATATCAATTTTGTCTTTGTGGGGTCGGTTGTTTGGTTCATGTAAATGGATAAAAATGTATGTTTAATTACTTCTAGTAAAATACTTAAAGCAAACCAAAGTTAAAATTATGAGCTGAGATTCATGTCTTGATTATGTTATAAAAAGTGAGGTTAATGGTTTTAAAACCAAGGGGGTTACAATGTCTGATAAGTTTTTCTTAAATCGTCGTCATTTTATGGCGACGACAACCGTAACATCGTTGATGCTGGGAGCTGGGCGAGCAGTAGCCGCTGAGCCTATAAAAATGGCAGGCATTTATACCGTGCCTGTAGAACAGCAATGGGTTAGCAGGATACATAAAGCTGCAGTGACTGCTCAAGTACGTGGTGATATAGAATATTCATTTTCTGAGAACGTTAGCAATACAGATTATGCACGTGTAATGCGTGAATATGCTGAGGCCGGTAACACGTTAATTATTGGTGAAGTTTTTGGTGCTGAACAGGAGGCGCGCGAAGTCGCGGCTGATTATCCTGATATTGCATTTCTTATGGGTTCAAGTTTTAAAGAAAATGCAGCGCTGCCAAATTTTGCAGTGTTTGACAATTATATTCAAGACGCGGCGTATTTATCTGGAATAATCGCAGGTTCGATGACTTCCTCTGGTAATATCGGCATGGTTGGCGGTTTCCCAATCCCCGAAGTCAATCGTCTTATGAATGCGTTCATGGCGGGCGCACTTGAAATGAACCCCGACATCGAGTTTCAAGTTAGCTTTATTGGTA
>JBLILC010000091.1:0-10955 GCA_047635635.1 Octadecabacter sp.
CAATGTTTTTGACATGATACCTGTTCCAATTTAATAGATTTAATACATATTTTTTGTTTAATATCAGCGTACATTTATAAATTAAAATGATAAAAATACATATTAACATGCAGAAAAGGAATGATAATGCGACAACGTCGCTTTCTCCCCTCAATCAAGCTACTGATGGCATTGGATGCCGTCGTGCGCCACAGGTCTGTGACGGTGGCAGCGGCAGAACTAAATCTGACGCAGAGCACGGTAAGCCGTCTTATTCAGTCGTTGGAAGACCAGTTGGGGGTGGAGCTTTTTATGCGGGAGCGGCGTCGGCTTATCCCCAATACAGCAGCCTTAAGTTACCAGCGAGACATAGCGAGGGCCCTAAATATTGTGCAGCAGGCCAGCATGTCAGTCGTCGCTAATCCATTAGGTGGAACACTGTCGCTTGCTGTGTTGCCAACGTTCGCTACGCGATGGTTGGGACCACGGTTAGGAAAGTTCCTGAACGCTCACCCAGGTATATCCGTAAACGTGTCAACACGAATTGGGCACTTAGATTTCGCCGGTGAAACGTTTGATGCAGCGATTTACTATGGGATAGGCGATTGGGATGGAGTGAACCATCAGAAGTTGTTTAACGAGACCATGACCGCCTGTATCGCGCCAGAATTCAGCCAAAAGTATCCAATAAGGCAATTGGAAGATCTGGCTGGCTTGCCAATGCTGCAACTTGAATCGAGACCGAGCGTCTGGTTGGATTGGTTTGAAGGACAAGGAGCTGCCCCTTATGCCACAGGAGGCATGCTGATGGATCAGTATTCTATGATGATCCAATCGGCGATATCTGGGTTGGGCATTGCCCTTTTGCCAGATTATCTTGCCCAAATAGAAATTTCTGAGGGAAGATTGGTGCCAGTATTAAAAACAAACGTACCAGTGCGAGGCGCCTATTGGTTAGTCTGGCCTAAGGACAAAGTTGACCACGCGCCTCTGAAGACGTTTCGAGGATGGCTTGGCGAGCAAACGGATGCAATTTTGCATGGGGTTGAATGCTAAAAACTCTCAGCTTTCGCCAGCATCCTCGTGACCATTAGACAAAGCTATGTTGAACCATGTATGAGCCATGACGTTATCTGGAGGTAGGCCTTCAAAGCCGTAAATAACCTCTAGTACATTTGATAATATCAACATTATCTCAAGCTGAGAGTCGTCAAATATTTTTTAATCCTATTAATTTGAGTATTTTGCTGTGGTGTTTAAACATCAGACACCACCACAAGCGAACCATAATCAATATCCCTGTTATTTACTCAATGCGGCTTAATTGCCAAGCATTGGTCACCTTCAAGCACAGCTTTAGCCATTTCTAAACTTGGGAGTCCTGCAATCACATGGATGTCAAACTGGCGATCTCCATGGTGACTTACCAATGAGTTCTTGCAAGAAACCTAGTGAATACTTCACTAATTATGGAGCCATAATTTTTAATGAAACCTTATTTATTGGTAAATATTATGAATACAACAAAATAACTTTTAGATATTTACAGACATACTTTCTAGTTTACTTATTTAATATCAATTTTCTAAGTGATGGGACGACATTTTATAATTTATGTTGGTTTTGTATGAAATATTTTGTTCTTGCAGAACTCCTTATTTTACATAAGCCAATTAAATTGTTACAAAACTTGAACAGTAACCGTAGTTGATGAAGCCGCTGCTCATGCTCACACATGCGCTAGATTGGAATTTGGATATGTCTGTTTGAGATACTAAACCTGCTCGTTGGTCTTTTATCTTACTAACGCTGTCCTAGCCGTTGCCGATGAAATATCGTTCATAATCATCGCCTTATTCAACCAGTAACTGCCCTTATTGGAGAACCTTTTCAAAATCATTAGCTTCACAAGTAACCAGAATCCTGTTAAAATTATCTGCAACCAATGGTATAAAAGCCCACAACAATATGCTTCAGTGAAGCTGCTGCGCTTTCGTGCCACCCCAAGTGCTCGATTAAGCCAACCTCTTTTCAAAAGCGACAGAGCTTCTTCACCCTTAATACACGTGGCGGCGTCACGAATCGTAGAGCTCGTATGAAAATTCCCCCTGATGCGTGGAGCATATTGAGGTCATCATCCGCTACCCTGGCTGTGACTTCAATTTTAAAATAGATCACAGGAAAAAAATTACGGATTTACATTTGGCGTTTGTAAAAAATTGAAAGGGTTAGAGTTTTAATACTTCAACCTCAACTACTCCCCCCCCCACCCCCGCGTAACCTTCATCAGGATAACTGTTGCAGTTTCACAGTGACAGATTCTAATTTGATCCAAATAGCGGCGCGCAATGGCGGCGGCGTACCGCCCCGCATGTTTTGAATTAGGTTTGGCCCAATCAAAAGACTGGCATATTGTCTGCGCATTTTGGGCCGTAAACAGCACTCACATGACCTCACCGCGATAGGAGTAACGATTAAGAATTACTCAATCGATAAGTTACCATTCGCGGTGGCAATATGTGGCAAATCAGACCCACTGGGCCGTGAGCTGCGCCTCATGAATGGCCTTCAGCTTGACTGTTTTCTGAACGCCCATTGCCGGTCGACTCCAATAGAGGTCTTGAGGAGAGGCAAAACTGCGAACCAACGCTTCCAGTCCAGCATAACATCTCTTTGTCCAAAAAATTGAACAAGTTCCACTCAGCGAGCAGATTCATGCAGTAACGAGTTCTCAATTGCAGCTCGGACGTCATTCACTTGGCTAGTTTTCTCCGTGGTGAGGACTAAGACTGCCAATTCGTATCTTTTAAAACAATGCAATTCAACGTTTAAAGAACATTAACTATTCGCAATCCCTTTTTGACGGCAGCCCACAAAGTACAAATCCTACTTTTATGCCCAAGGACGTTGGTAAAGCACTGACGGAAAATGATATTCAAAAACCTATTTCTTTAATGAACCGAGTAGCAAACAAGAAATACGTCAACTTGCTCTTCAACCTTAGCTATGAAGTAACTTTTTAAATAAAAAAAACTGGCCCGCAACCAGTACTGTTAGACAGGTATTAAGCTCTAAGAGATGATGGAATGGATAGCACAGCGCTAGACAGTCTGAAAATTTGTTGTTTGGGTCTAGGGAAATGGCGGATATAGGTAGTTGATTGGTGATCGTCAAAATGTGAATTCAACTTCGGATGAAAATCCGATAAAGCCTCGTTCATTAAAAAAGTCAGTGAACAAATTGGTTTAACGAATGTGTAGAAAAAAAATATAATGCAGTGGTTCATTTCTTCCAATTTTATCATGAAAATCTGTTTTGCGCTTTGTATTTCGACCTCTACAGCTGCTGCACAACAACCATCATTACCCCCATTGGCTGATGAGGTCGCTGCGCAATTTCCTGCAATTGGGCGGCTTGGGAAGGCAGGTTTTCGTATTATGCAAAGTTGTACTGCCACACTGATTGCACCATCTTTGATTGTGACAGCAGCCCATTGCGCAGCAAAATCTGGGCACTCCGGAAATGTGTTTGTCGCAGGTTTGTCACGTGGGAATTACATTGCGGCACGTCAGTCAGACACGGAAATCAGGCATCCGGCGTATGCACTAATTGGAACCCATTCCCCTCACAATGATATCGCCTTGATTGTTTTAGACAGTCCCATTGTAGACGTCACACCGATCCCTTTGGGATTTGTGGAAGATGATAAATTGTATGGAAAAAATGTCGCTTTAATAGGATATCACCAACAGACTCCGCATCTACTTAGTGGCGATTTCAGCTGTCCCGTAACTCATTTTGATTTAGGATTAATGCATGTTGGCTGCCCAGTGATTAACGGCAACTCCGGTGGGCCTGTGCTTAGCCAGAGCGAAGATGGTAGTTGGCAAGTTGTGGGTGTGGTAAGTTCTCAAATTGGAGCCGGAGCGATTGCCGTCCAACTTCCATATTGGTTGAGGCGGGAAATGGCCGCCCTTTTAAAAATTGATTAATTTAATAAGTATTCATGCGGTAGATAATTTACAAACTCAAACTGACTACTTCAATACAGCAGTTCTTATTTTTGTTGATCGCCTCTTCAGACCCATCCGAGAGATAAGGCTGCGAAAAGTACAGGCTGTTTTCTACTCATTTAAGAAGAGCGAGGGGAAGCAACAGCAAACAAGTCTACGCCAATCCTGTCTACCATTATGAACTATGCTGAGGACATGGCCGTGAACATCTGATTAAAGAGAACCTCTGCAATGTTCTAAAAGAGCGAAGACGCACCAGAAGGCTAATTCTTCAGTGAGGCTTTGTTGAAGAAATTGGTTGAAGAAATTCATATCATGAATCCAAAGTTATAGATTGCAACCATGAGCAGATGAAAACCTACTGCATAAAATACCAAAAAACTGTTTAAATTATAACCCAGCGTTGAAGTAGCGCGTGCTTCCATTAATTGGGTTTGAAGCTGAAATGGAGTTGAAGCGAAGAATTCAGACCATCTTGGACATCATTAATTCTAAATCATTGCTGCCTACCAAACCTATCTGACAATCAAAGTGCTGATCAGCTTGCAATTAAAGCCAAAAAATGAATTTTGTGGAAAGCTTTTTGGAATTGTTTGGTTTGGACTGTGAAGTGCCTGACATCAGTGCCTTATTTCGATAACTGCACGGTAGGCGGAACCAAGTTTGATGAGAGGGCAAGCAACCAATTCACCTTTGGAAGCCTGGTCATTAAAACAGCTGCTCCAGTGTAATCACCTGCCTCACCTGCCGTGACAAAAAGACGGACAGGCGTTGGCTGTTATCTGTAATTGCGTGGATCTTTGTGTTCTTCCCATCTTTGGTCAGCCCTATCAGACGCCCACACCCTTTTTTTTACCCCAGGCTTGAGGTAGTGCGATACGCTTTGAGCGTAGGTTGCATTAATTGAGATTGATTTATTATCAAGGGCCAATTCTGCCAGCCCAATTATAACCCATGCCAACACGTCCATGTCTTTCCAACATTTTCAGTAGTTGTATAAGGTCTTCAGTGGATCGTACTTTAATGAAGCAACACGCAACCTTAACCCATTACGGTTAATAAAATAGTTTCATTGAAGAAGTGGTAATAATCTACGCATGTACGGCATTAGCTCTTCAGAAATTAAGGTCGAAACAGATAAATCTGCACGTCAATCAGCCAATAAAGACTGCTAAGTCTATCTACTAGACTTTGGAAATCTGAAACGCACAGTCACAATAGCATCAAATCTTTTAATGGATCCTGAGCCTAGGAAGCGGTGCTGCGGATTTGTAAAATTTGCATTCCAATCGCTACTGCTGGTCCAATACCCAAGGCAAAGAAAATCGTGCCCAAGCCAAGCGTGCCACCCAGGGCCCAACCTATCGCAACGACGGTTAACTCAAGAAACATGCGCACTAGCGCGATGGGTTGATGTGTGACCGACTGAAGCCCGGTCATGAGGCCATCTCTGGGTCCTGGTCCTAGGTTCGCAACCAGATATATGGCTCCGCCAAATCCAGTCACCAACACACCCACCAAAGCTAGAACAGCATTTGCAACATACGTCTCAAATATTGGTAAAAAGGGCAGCACATATTCCAACACCAGCGCTATTATGATCGCGTTGAGGATAGTTCCCATGCCAGGTGTTTGCTTGAGTGGAATCCACAAGACTAAGACAAGTACACTGATGACAAATGTTGCAAATCCCAGGCTCAAACCTGTAACATTGGTCACACCTTCCGCAAACATGGTCCAGGGGCTCACGCCTACACCTGCGGTGACCAGTAATGCTTCTCCAAATCCAAATACCACCAAGCCAACGATGAGAAACGCAACTGATCCCAATGGCGGTTTCATGGTGAAAGCCTTTGGCGAACTCCACCAGAGCTTTGGGACTGACGTGACTGAAAAAAAACTCAACAGTATTTCCAATTATAAATGTAAAACGATTCGCAATTATGGGTAATAATGAATGCCGCGTGAATATTTTAAAGCCTTATTCGATACGGAAAAGAGCTTTTTTATTGAGTGTTTTAACTCATGAAAGTAGTTGTGTTTGGTAGAGTAGTAAAAGTATGAATGCCCAGCTCAAGGTCAGTGAAATAGGGTGGTTTATACAGCCCCAAAAAGAATATACCGATGTTACCGCGTGCGCCAACCATTGCACAACAATAGTTAGAGTCCATCATTGGTCCAAATATTAACAAGAATGATGAGACCAACTTGAAAACCATATTTCTTGAGATGGTAGCCAACAGTACCAAATGCATGAGTCTAATAAATGTATATTGGATAATTCTGGATTGCATATACACTCACGGCAGAAAAAATTATTATGAGTGGGATAAGTATTGCTTGTGGATGATCTATAATTTTTATGAAAATATTCATATCTGTAAAATCAAAGCTAAATAGGAAAACGTTTGCTAATGCGAGCTTGACAACGATAAACCAAAACAAATGTGGTGTACTAACTTAAAGTAATGGTCCAGTCAGCAGTCCATGGATGAATAGGACACCAATGATGATCACAAAAACCTTCCGGGCCAAGAGCTAGCTATTTCAACGTGCTTCTACAGTCATTTGTCACCCACAGCGTTCCGTATGGCTTCTCTTGGTAGTCAGACTAACTTTCATGCCAGCATACGTCATTAAAAAGTACATTATTTCATCCCACAAAACCTTCAAACAGTCTGACAACTCTTTGATTTGGTTGCACCCCAATCCGCATCATTTGATGGCTTGGGCTATTACTGCAGCAACATCAGCCTGCGAAATAGCCCTTGTCCTCCAAAACAAAGCACCCAACCTTAGCTGGGCGCAACATAGGCGCACGGTGCCATATCTACGCCATAGACAAACCACGCATGGCCCAAAATATCACCTTTCTGTACAACGGCTCTCAGATGAACGGCCGGTACAAAATCATATTATCATTGCAAGTCAAAAAATTCTTGAATGCGGCCAAGTTCACAAAACGCGATGACGGTGACGCCTCTTTCACAAGCAGGTGCCCAAGTGCAGCAACCATACGCACAAGACCATCTACCGTGAGCTTTGCAGAGTGGCGCGTCACCATACCAGCGCCACCAAGTTCAGTCGAAATAATAAAATCGTCCATTTTTTCAGCAAATTGAATCAATAATTATCGGCGCGTGGTCTCCGTTTATCAAGACGGTGTAGGGAGCGCCGAATGCCATACCTGCTAACTTTACCAGAGACGATTTAGTTCATTTTGGGTATCAAAATGCAAGGTGCAAAATTCAATGTACGCCCGCCAGAATGCAATTCAATGATATGACCAGACAGGGGCATCAGTGTTTCGCTCAGCCAATCGTCAATCCGCTGGGTGAGACTGCCCAATGGATCACCCGGAAACACGCGATCCAGGTTCAGCCCGTCATCAGGAAGCAGCCGCGTTCCCTCGGTAAATGCGGGAAGGTTAAGGGCAGGCAACAGGATTAAGCGCCCTATCAGGAGGTCGATATTAACACTGCGCATCAGAGCGTCAATTACCTCAGGCCATTAGTATTCGTCGCCGTGCATCCCGCCCAGAGTCAGTGACGTTGGCTTCTCAGCACCATTCAAACAGTGCATAGGCAAGCGCACTTATTACCATGCACTTTTGTTGTTCAAATTTTAAAAATGCGTATCCCAATGTCAAGCTGGGCCGTTACATCTGGATTATTGCGGTGCTGTAATGACAGAAGCAATCCTTTCTCGGTCAAAATTTGCGCCACATAGTATCACTGCGCTTACTTTACCTTTGCAGTTTGACGCATCAGCCTGCCATGCGGCCTGTGCCAATCCGGCTGATCCTTCGACCAGCATTTTTTCGGTCCACGCCAAGTGCCGCAAACCGTCAGCGATCTGGTCTTCTGAGCAATCTATCAGATCGTCAATGACCTCGGTCCCCAATTGTAGCGTTATGGACGCTTCGTCTATACCTCCTGCACAGCCATCCGCCAATGTATCGAAATGTGTGACTTCAACATTGTGGCCCGTCCGTATACTGGCTGCCAGTGCCGCTGAATTTACCGCACTGACACCAACAATGCGGGTGCTGGGAGAAAACGCCTTGAGCACAGAGCCAATCCCCGAAATCAACCCACCACCGCCAATCGACACATAGACGACATCAAGGCGTGGCAGTTGTTCGAGTAATTCCAACGCAATAGTGCCTTGGCCTGCTATTACTTGTGGATCGTTGTATGGCGAGACATAAACTTTTCCTTGCTCCTTGGCTAAAATCTGGGCGTACTTTTCTGCCAAGCCGGAATCGTTGGAATGCAGAATCGTTTCAACGCCAAGCGCCTTAATACGAAACAGTTTCTCCTGCGCCACGGTTTCGGGCAGGACCACAGTCAAATCATGACCTGTCATCTGCGCCGCCACGGCAAGCGCCAACCCGTGGTTGCCCGAGGAAGCCGTAATCGCAGGCACCTCTGTTGAAAGGGACGTCAGTTTTGATAATGCGCCACGAAACTTAAATGATCCAGTTCGTTGGAAATTCTCAGCTTTAAACACAAGACTCGTGTTGTCATCAAAGGACAGCCGTGTCGGGATGCAAGGTGTCAAGGTCAGCCAATGTTTGATGCGGCGATGTGCTGCAATCGAAAGGGCGGCCTGTTCAAGTACGACTGTGGAGGCGGTCATAGAAGTTCCTTTATGTGTGGTTGTTGGACGCCGCAGCATCAATGATGGCTTGCGTAATTGCGATATCTTGGGCAGCGATCCCTGTAAGGTCAGCAACGATTATGTCATCCTGCAATATCCGCCCGACATGTGCGCCTGACAAGATATGGCCTAACTCAGTGACTTGTAACGCTGTATTAGCCCTGCTGGCGGTTTGGAATTCACCGTGGTTTAGTGACTGGCGTGCCATGTCACAAACACGCAAGGACGCAGCAGCGACCAAGTGCGTTGGCAATTCCTGCTTTCCCAGGCAATCAGCTCCGATTGCGGTAACATGGGTGCCTTTGCGCACCAAGCCATCGGCAAACAGAGGTTCAGTGGCGGTTGTTGTGGTGATAATGATGTCTGCGGTGCCGACTGCTATATCCAAGTCCAACACCGCCACAGCAATGTGACCCGCATAATTAAGCTCACCAGCTAATACTTGTGCCGCAGATTCATTGCGCCCCCAAATGTAAAAACTCAACGCCCGCTCTGGCATCAATTTCGCAAGGCATGTGGCTTGAAACCTTGCCTGAATACCCGCGCCAATTATCAACACCTGTGTCGCATCCGAACGGGCCAAAGCGCGGGTCGCCAATGCACCACCAATAGCTGTACGCATATCTGTCAACCAACCTTCGTCCCGCAAAATTGCGAGAGGTTCACCCGTTGTCGCAGAAAAAGCGAGCATCATACCATTGGAGGACGGCAATCCTTTGGAGGGATTGTCATAAAAGCCAGAAGCTATTTTGATCACATAGCTGGCAGTATCCGCAATGTGTCCTGATTTTAAGTGACAATCACCGTTTGCTTCGGGAAAGCTTAGATGAACCACATCACCTGTCTGCACATTACCTTCGGCGGACGCAATATAGGCGTTTTGGATGCGCCTAACGGCTGTGTCAAAATCGAACAATGCCATAATCTGTGGTTTATCGAAGTCCAACATGTAGGAGTTTCTTTCAGGTTTAAAAATGAAAGTGAGGCGTGTGAAGCCCATATGCGCAGTTTAAAACTCTCCGTTTAGGATATTGTCTAGTACCGCAATGATCATGTCCACGTCGTTAGGCTGAATAGTGAGAAGTGGACAGATTTTCAGGATATTATCCTTTGATCCTTTGGTGCTCAATAAAATGCTGTTGGCCCACATGCGGTCTTAGACATGCGTGGCCAGAGCAGTCGCTTCGGCAGTTATGGTCCAGTCAGTGACCAGATCAACGCCGATAAACAGGCCAACGCCCCACACATCGCTGATACAATCGTGTTTGTTTTGCAAACTGAGCAAACCGGCCAGTAAACGGTCATCTTGTTGCTTGGCATTGGCTTGGAGGTGTTCATCGTTGACGATGTCCAGAACCTCTTTGGCGAGGCGGCGTGACAGGGTGGAAACGCCAAACTTCGAAAAGAATTCTCGGCGTTTGAATGCGTGGATGCGGGTGGCCTCCATGCGGCACTAAAGCGCGACAAGTCCAACCTCCCAAGTGCCAAGGCCCGAGGCAAAGAGCTTCATTGGATCAGTTGGGGCTTCACAAATCCAGTTGCAATTCTGATCGAACAATCACCCTAACCTCAAGCCAAAATCAGACATTCCGTTGCCAATATGTTGATGCACATGGATCTGCTGCGTTATGATTGCGGCATGTCGCCTATTCTGGCCTTGTGTAACAATATTTACCCAAGATCAGTTTAAGCCTTAGAGACAGAATTATTTCATGATCGGAGCATTTAGTTGTAACTTCACTCAGATCTAAATCGGACAACATGCGTGCGACGGTTCGTTCATTTAATTGCTGGGGGGGCTAAAAGAGATCAGACCTTTGCTGCAAGGCAAGCTGATTGGAAAAGTGTGAATTGATGGTGTCGCTTGAATGCGGTCAGGTCTCTACTGGACCGAAGACGGCCTTCTTTGAATGCCAAGATTGTTGAATTTGATTGTATTATTGGAGCCACAGATACAGGTTGTTGAACCAACTCACTAATCGGCAGAAAATTGGTAGCACTCGGCTTGATAGCTGCATAACCTGTCCAGTCTGCGTGGCCGTCAGACTGCTGCAAATTACTGAACTTCCGACATTAAACGCTGGCCATAGGGCTGCTGTGACAGTAGAGATCGTAACTGCTCAGGCCCGACCACTTCACCCATACACTGCGTAGGTGCGTTGAGCCGTGTCCAAACATCACGATAAGAGCGCCAAAGCGCCCTTATCGTGTCATCAGTATGTTGTTGACTTACAAGTCAGGAGAAACGTCGAGAAATGGGACTGCTGTGCCAGGGATCATCGACGTTGGAAGAACACCATT
>JBLILC010000092.1:0-10910 GCA_047635635.1 Octadecabacter sp.
CATTTTGCGGAGACAATCACTCCACGTCTTTTGAAAGGATACCTATGCCTGTTGTTGTCGTTGAATCACCGGCTAAGGCCAAGACAATCAACAAGTATTTGGGGCCAGACTACACAGTCTTGGCGTCATACGGTCACGTCCGAGACCTACCTCCTAAGGATGGTTCAGTCGATCCTGATAACGATTTTGACATGTTGTGGGAGATCGCAAGCGACAGTAAAAAGCACATAAAAGCCATTGCTGACGCCCTTGCGGTCGACAACGAACTGATCCTCGCGACCGACCCTGACCGTGAAGGCGAAGCCATTTCTTGGCATCTTGAAGAGACGCTGCGCAAACGCAAATCCATTAAGAAAGATACACCTGTTTCACGCGTCGTGTTCAACGCAATCACCAAAAAAGCCGTCACAGAGGCGATGAAAAGTCCGCGCCAAGTTGATGTGCCCCTTGTTGAAGCATACCTAGCCCGCCGAGCTCTTGATTACCTGGTAGGCTTTAAACTTTCACCTGTACTATGGCGTCGCCTGCCTGGTGCAAAATCTGCTGGTCGCGTTCAATCAGTGTCTCTTCGTATTATAGTTGAACGTGAAATGGAGATTGAAGCATTCAACAACCGTGAGTATTGGTCAGTCAAGGCTCAGCTCTCAACGCCTCGAAATCAAGCGGTTGAAACCCGACTGACAGTATTGGCAGGCAAAAAGCTCGATAAATTCGATTTAGAGAACGCAACACAGGCAGAACTGGCGGAGCAAGCCGTTAAATCCCGTGATCTAACCGTCAAACAAGTCGAGGCGAGACCTGCCAACCGCAATCCTTCGGCGCCATTTATGACCTCAACTTTGCAACAAGAAGCATCACGCAAATTCGGCTTCGGCGCACGCATGACTATGAACGCAGCACAGCGTTTGTACGAAGCTGGCTTGATAACCTATATGCGGACCGATGGCATTGACATGGACCCCGAAGCCATAACCGCCGCGCGAGATGCCATTGTGGAAAAATTTGGTACCGACTATATCCCCACCACGCCAAGAATTTATAAAAACAAAGCGAAAAATGCGCAAGAAGCGCATGAGTGCATTCGTCCGACTAACCTGATGTTGGATGCTGAAGCGGCAAAAATTGCAGATTCAGACCAACGTAAATTATATGATTTAATTTATAAACGTACAGTTTCCAGCCAGATGGCTGCTGCTCGTATGGAACGAACAACCGTCAACTTTGGTAGCCCAGACGGGCAAGTTGAGTTGCGCGCAACAGGCCAAGTTATTCTTTTCGATGGATTTCTTGCAATTTACGAAGAAGGCCGCGACGACGACGCTGGCGATGATGACGGCGGTAAGCGCCTACCACAGATGGCTGAAGGCGAAAAAATGTCCAAATCCTCCGTCGCAACAGAACAGCATTTTACCCAACCACCACCCCGCTATACAGAAGCTACGCTGGTAAAACGCATGGAAGAACTCGGCATTGGCAGGCCGTCAACCTACGCATCCATCGTGACAACAATTCAAGATCGCGAATACGTTCGCAAAGAAAAGAATCGCCTAATTCCCGAGGACAAAGGGCGCTTAGTCACGGCATTCTTGACCAATTTCTTCCGTAAATACGTCGGGTATGACTACACTGCGAGTCTTGAAGAAGAACTCGACCACGTGTCAGCTGGTAAAGCCGACTATAAAAAGGTATTGTCAGATTTCTGGGGTGACTTCAAAATCACCATCGACGAAGCAATGGACATGTCCATTACGCAAGTACTCGATAAAATAAACGAAGTCCTTGCACCACACATCTTCCCAGCAAATGAAGAAGGCACAGATCCCCGCCTATGTCCGAACTGTAATCTAGGCCGCTTATCCATGCGTACCGCACGATCTGGCGGTGCATTCATCGGCTGTTCCAACTACCCGGAGTGCAAATACACCCGCGCCTTTGGTCCTCCAGGTCAAGACGACGCATCCGGTATCCCCCCCGAAGGTAAGGAGTTGGGTGTCGACGACGGTGATAAAATCTGGATACACAAAGGGCGATTTGGTCCCTACGCCCAGCGCAGTGAGGTCACAGACGACAACAAAAAGCCAAACCGCCAGTCCGTACCAAAAGAATGGCCCCCAGAAGACGTTACGCTTGAAACAGCCATCAAACTGCTATCCCTGCCCAGACTTATAGGCACCCATCCCGAAGACGGCGTAAATGTCTTTGCCAACATTGGGCGTTACGGACCCTATCTAAAGCATGCAGAGTCCACGTCTGAACGTGGTGGCACCAACGCCAATCTTGAAAGTCTTGATGACGTCTTTACTGTTGGCATGAACCACGCGGTACAGCTTCTGGCAGAAAAAGTTGCGAGCCGTGGTAATCGTGGCGGTGTTGCAAAAACCTTAAGATCTCTTGGTGATCACCCTGATGAAGGAAGTCCAATTGACATCATGGAGGGAAAATATGGCCCCTATGTAAAATGGGAAAAGGTCAATGCAACCTTGCCAAAAGATAGTGACCCTGATGCGTTGACCATCCAACAAGCGGTTGGTCTGATAACAGAAAAGCAGAACCAAAAGGGTACCAAACGCAAAGCCACAGCAAAGAAAAAAGCAGTGCCCAAGAAACCTGTAGCGAAAAAGCCAGCGCCAAAGAAGTTGGCAATAAAAAAACCTGTGGCGAAAAAGTCAGCTACTAAAAAAACCGCAGCAAAGGAGGTGACGCAAAAAGACAACGAAACAGACAGTGACGTTTTAGAATAACGCCACTGCGCAGCATATTCATGGATACCACCGTTGACACCCCCAATGGCCCGCTTATCAGTGGTTCAACTTTAATGGGGGCAACATGCAAAAAATCTATCCAAACGCCACAGCCGCCCTTGATGGGCTGCTAACAACTGGGATGTTAATTGCGGCAGGTGGTTTTGGCCTTTGCGGCATTCCAGAATTATTATTGCGCGCTATTAAAGATGCTGGCACCAAGAATTTGACCTTTGCGTCCAACAATGCCGGTGTCGACGACTTTGGCATCGGCATCTTACTACAAACTCATCAAGTCAAAAAAATGATTAGCTCTTACGTTGGTGAAAATGCAGAGTTTATGCGTCAGTATCTATCTGGCGAACTCGAACTCGAATTTAACCCTCAGGGCACCCTCGCAGAACGTATGCGCGCAGGCGGTTGCGGCATTCCTGGTTTTTACACAAAAACTGGTGTCGGTACGGTTATTGCAGAAGGCAAAGAACATAAGGAC
Source organism: Octadecabacter sp. (assembly GCA_047635635.1). Lineage (GTDB taxonomy): Bacteria > Pseudomonadota > Alphaproteobacteria > Rhodobacterales > Rhodobacteraceae > Octadecabacter. Next base: position 3,235 of record JBLILC010000092.1, read on the forward strand.
TTTATCGGATCCGATGGCAAAACTCAAACCTATATTATGGAAGAAAGTATTGTCGCCGACCTTGCCATCGTGAAAGCTTGGAAAGCGGATGAAACTGGCAATTTGATTTTTAGGAAAACCGCGCGCAACTTTAACCCGCCTGCCGCCATGTGCGGCAAAGTCTGCGTTGTTGAAGTCGAAGAAATTGTCCCTGTTGGCACCTTTGATCCCGACCACATCCACCTCCCCGGTATTTACGTTCACCGCATCATTCAGGGCGATCACGAAAAGCGTATTGAACAGCGTACAGTTAGGGAGAAATCATAATGGCTTGGGACCGCAATCAAATGGCGCAGCGCGCTGCAGCTGAACTTGAAGACGGCTGGTATGTTAACCTCGGCATCGGCATCCCGACACTGGTGGCCAACTACGTTGGTGACAAAGACATCACGCTGCAAAGCGAAAATGGCATGCTCGGCATGGGCCAATTTCCAATTGAAGGCGAAGAAGACCCTGATCTGATCAATGCAGGCAAACAAACCATTACAGAACTCAAACGAACAGCCTATTTCGACAGCGCAACTTCTTTTGGCATGATCCGTGGTGGCAAAATCGCCTGCGCTGTTCTCGGCGCAATGGAAGTCGATGAAATGGGTGATCTGGCAAATTGGATGATCCCTGGCAAGTTGGTCAAAGGCATGGGAGGCGCAATGGATCTTGTAGCGGGCGTTGGCCGCGTAATCGTTGTGATGGACCACACCAACAAACACGGCGACAGCAAACTGCTACGCCAATGCACCTTGCCACTTACTGGCAAGGCCGTTGTGGACCGCATCATCACTAACCTTGGCGTGCTCGATGTCGTCGCGGGTGGTCTCAAGATAGTAGAATGCGCAGAAGGTGTCTCAGAGGATGAACTGCGCGATGCCACTGAAGCTAAGATCGTCTAAATAAAACAAGCGACAGAGACCTACTCGCAGTTTATTTTTTCTTATACTTTGCTTAATATTTATCCGCCCTTACTCTTTAAAATCATTGATTTTCTAACAGCTAATTTGCCGTGCTAATCACAATGGGTCATGTAGAATAAAGCCATCAACAACGCACTGCAACAAACTTGCGCGGAGCAAGAAACAAAAGAGGCGGTAAATTGACTAGAATAGCCACTATAATCTTAATGTGAGCTTTAAGAGCTGTGCCTGTCTGAACTACATGTGCTAAAATTTCTCGCAGAATGTGGGAGAAGTGATGTTTTATTAAAAGAAACCAATTCAAGCGACAACTTTACCATGGACATGTTTTGGCAGAGTTATCATTGTGCCCAGAAAATCAACAGATTAAATCTTGCAGGAAACAAAATTCATAACAGACATGGCGCTGAACTATTGCTGACGTGTACTGCTCTTGAATTGGTGGGTTCAACCATTCAAATCTAGAGGTCCATTTCACCTGTTTGGTAGTATAGAATAATCAAGGATTTTGCAAAATGCGTAAAAAGCTTTAGCAATACTCGATCGAAACCGTCTTTACTGAAAAATGATAAAACTGTGTCCTTAAGAGGATATTGTAACAAGACCTCTTCGCTATTCTGGTTACTTATGAGCTGCCATAGACTTTGAGGCTTAGAGAAATAAAAAGAGATATCCGACATGATGCTAAATCTACTATAATATGCCAAATCGTTAACACTGATCTCAAGTCAGCGATACCTTGACACTTTTACAAAGTTGTCTGGCCTAGTAAATGAGTTTGTCAAAGAAAAATGCACACTGTCTATTTATTTATGAAAATAATAGGTCATTCTGAACTCACTGATGCAGTTGCATGGGTTTCAGATTTGCGCAAAAGGGCCCGCCACCCGTGACATGGATGATGTAAGAAAGCTCCTTACCCGTATTAACGACCACGCCCAAACCACAGAGATTTCAAAAAATGGCCTTAAAGAAAAAGTTCCGCTGGATGAACTAGCTTGGGTGCGCGTGCTACAAAAAGAATATCCAACCATTGATAACGTCTAAGTAAATTTCAAGCTGAAATTTGTGAATTCAAAAACCTACCAAAAAAACTTCAAGTCTTATTGATCGCGCTTAAGTAGATATGCTCGTTAAAGACGGTGCCACCGTTCATTAAAATAAGCGCCCGATACATCAACAATTCGATGACAGGGCGGGGCTTGTCATCCGTATCTCGAATAACTCGCAGGATATATTAAAAGCAAAATTTTAGAGAGTAGCTTGACCTTCTGGCAAGAGAGCGCACCTTTATAAAATGTATATTTTGCCTCCAAATTTCGAAGCTTGGTTCGCGACAAAAGGTTGGTCTATCCATCCCCATCAGATTGAAATGCTGGCGCGGGCAGGTACGCCATCTCTCCTGTTGATCGCACCAACGGGTGGCGGCAAGACTTTGGCAGGTTTTTTGCCAACACTGGTTGAGCTGGCCGACAATGCACATAGAGGACTACATACCCTTTATGTGTCCCCCTTGAAGGCGCTGGCGGCGGACATAAAGCGTAATCTTAGCACCCCGATTACGGAAATGGCCTTACCTATTCGAGTTGAAGACCGCACAGGGGACACGTCATACACACAAAAACGCCGCCAACGTGCCGATCCGCCACATATTCTTTTAACGACGCCAGAAAGCCTTGCATTGTTGATATCATACGAAGATGCGCCACAAATATTTGCCGGGCTACGAAGAGTGATAGTAGATGAAATCCATGCTCTCGCCGAAAGTAAACGGGGGGATCAGTTGATGTTGGCACTGTCGCGGCTACAAACTCTAGCCCCAGGACTGCGACGTGTGGGGCTTTCGGCCACTGTTGAAGACCCCGACGCAATAGCACATGGACTGGCAGCTCATCCTGACCCCTGCCCTATATTACTTGCTCATCCAGGGCCTGATCCTGATATTTCGATGCTCGTCACCACCCAGCGTCCACCATGGTCAGGCGGTGGCGCAAAATATTCAATCCCCGCCGTTCTAGACCTTGTTAACCAACACAAGACCACCCTAATTTTCCACAATTCCCGTGCACAAGCTGAGATTTATTTTCATAACCTCTGGCTTGCCAACGATAGTGGGCTGCCAATTGGCATCCACCATGGCAGCCTCAGCCGCGATCAACGTGCCAAAGTCGAAGTGGCAATGGTACGTGGTGAATTGAGGGCCATTGTATGCACAGGGTCGCTTGATCTAGGAATTGATTGGGGCAATGTTGATTTGGTAATTCAGATTGGAGCGCCTAAAAATGTCAAACGCTTAATCCAACGCATTGGCCGTGCCAATCATCACTACAACGCACCTTCCAAGGCCGTTTTAGTGCCCGCCAACCGATTTGAAGTCGTTGAATGTGTCGCAGCACTTGAAGCTGCGAAAGAACATGATCTTGATGGTGATCCAAAAGGAGCTGGCCCACGCGATGTACTTTGCCAGCATATTTTGATCGCAGCATGTTCTGCACCATTCGACGCTACGGACCTATTCAACGAAATCAGAACCGTCGGGGCATTTAGCGACCTGTCGCGCACCGCTTTCGATAACTGTTTAGAATTTTGCGCGACGGGTGGCTACGCATTACGCGCATACGATCAATGGCAACGTCTAAAAGAATTGAACAGTAAATGGCAATTGCGCGACCCACGCAGTGCGGCCCGCATTCGCATGAACCTTGGCACAATCTACGATGTCGAAACTCTTAAGGTCAAATTTCGCCGTTCTGCCAAATCTTTAGGCGAGGTCGAAGAAGCTTTTGCCGCAACCCTAACCCCAGGTGATACCTTTCTGATCGGAGGTCAAATCGTGCGTTATGAGGCACTGAACCAGCTCACGGTGGAGGTCAGCCGCAGCAAAGGTACAACACCCAAGGTTGCTACTTTTTTTGGTACAAAGTTCTCAACCTCGACACAGTTATCTCAACGGATATTAAAAATGTTTCAACAGGATCAATGGCCTGACCTTCCAAATCACACTACCGAATGGTTACAGATGCAGCGCAAGGTGTCCAAACTGCCTGAGGCAGGGCGAATTTTAGTCGAAACTTTTCCGCAGGAGGGGCTTGAAAACACTGTCGTTTATAGCTTTGCAGGAGTAAACGCAAACCGCACACTTGGACTCATCCTTACGCAACGGATGGAAACCGCAGGATTAAACCCGCTCGGCTTTGTCGTCACTGATTATGCAGTGATGATCTGGGGGCTGACAATTGTGACAAACATAGAACCGCTGTTAGATCCTGACAATATGCGCGACGGGCTTGAGACGTGGCTACAGGGCAACGCGGTAATGAAACGCTCTTTCCGCATGGCAGCAACAATTGCTGGCTTGATCGAGCGAAACACACGCAGTGGACGCAAATCAGGACGGCAGGCGACGTTTTCGAGCGATATCCTTTATGATACGTTGGCCAAGTATGATCCAGACCATCTGATGCTGCAAATCACCCGGGAAGAGGCCATGCGCGGGCTGGTTGATTTTGGCCGCGTTGAAGAACTATTGCAGCGCACCAAAGGCCGCGTTGATCATGTATCCTTGAACCGTGTAACACCACTGGCCGCACCACTATTTCTTGAACCTGGACGTATCCCTATATTTGGGGACGGCCGTGAACGCCTATTGCAAGACCGCGCAGCCGAATTGATGGCCGAGGCAGGGCTTGCGAATTTATAATTGGTTGGTCGTCAGAATTTGGATGAAACATTGGAAATGGAACAGGCTATGAACCATTATGCTTTTTACCTTGCCAACACCCTTTTGCATGCATACCCCGACGGATCGCTCTGGTGCCCATCGAAGCGCATTTTGTGTGTGTCCGACCTTCATTTCGGCAAATCGGAAAGAATTGCGCGATGCGGGGGCAATTTATTACCACCCTACGAAACTCGTGAGACTCTCTGGCGACTGGAAAAAGCCATTACCGCAATAAACCCTGAGAAAGTTATTTGTTTGGGCGATAGTTTTGATGACTTAGATGCTGTAAAATCTGCTAGCGATGAGACTCGTGCAACACTGGCCCGTTTACAGACAGAGCGTGATTGGGTCTGGATCGAAGGCAATCATGACCCTGGACCTGTGAATTTAGGTGGGTCAAACTGCAAAGAGATCAAACGCGGTGAACTGACATTTCGCCATATCGCGCAGTCATCAACACAAGATGTTGAAGTAGGTGAAATCTCGGGTCATTATCACCCTAAAGCAGCCATACGTGGTGCGAGACACCGACCATGTTTTCTACTGGATAAAGCTCGTTTAATAATGCCCGCATTTGGGACTTATACGGGTGGAATGTCATCGCGCCACACGATTTTGGTAGATTTGATGTCGGCCGACACCCTGGCTATTTTGACTGGAAAACATGCCATTCCAGTACCACTGGCTGCCTGTACTATTCGCTAGTGGGGCCAAAGGAATATGGGTATCATATTTTAAACCAATAGAGAATCCAATATTTGACTGCCAATCAGGCCTACCTAGAAACGATTTGACGAAAAGATATTTGCACAATTAAAATTAAAATTTTTTGAAAAAATAAATACCCTTAAATAAATAAAAAACGTTAAGTGCAATTCTGAGTATTTAATCTCCCAAATTAAATCGCAATGGCAACTTTGAGCGACTTCATTTCCCAACTTGGCAAAGCGACCACAGTTTTAATTTTTGCAACCGGGGCAAGTCATGACAAAATCATTACATAAACGACCCCCTAAACATCCAACAGAAAAAAATAGTTGGCTTACAGCCCAAATTTTTCGCGGTTAAAATCTTGATTAAATACTAAGCCGTCAAACTCTTGGGCTCCGCAAGGTTATTTACACGGCAACAGGCAGTCACGGTATTGGCAAGCAGACATGCAATTGTCATTGGCCCAACACCGCCTGGGACTGGCGTGATAGCGCCTGCAACTTCAGCGCAGCTTTCATACTCAACATCACCAACCAAACGTGTACCACCTTCGGGCTTATCGATGCGATTAATGCCAACATCAATCACAGTAGCTCCTGGTTTGATCCAATCGCCCAGAACCATTTGTGGACGACCAACAGCAGCCACAACGATATCCGCACGGCGCACAACCGCCGCCAGATCTTTGGTTCGAGAATGAGCAATCGTCACCGTGCAACTATCACCAAGCAAAAGCTGAGCCATCGGTTTGCCAACAATGTTAGATCGTCCAATGACCACAGCATTCAGCCCTGACAAACTGCCAAGATGATCGCGCAGTATCATCAAAGAACCAAGCGGCGTACAAGGAACCATGGCCTTTTGGCCGGTGCCTAGCAGTCCAACATTAGAAATATGGAATCCATCCACATCCTTGGCAGAATCAATTGAATTGATCACCAAATCGCTATTCAAGTGATCGGGTAGCGGCAGTTGAACAAGAATACCATGAATAGTGGGATCATTGTTCAGGGTTTGCACCATCGCCAGTAAATCAGCCTCAGACACATCCGGATTCATGCGATGTTCCACCGATTTCATACCAACCTCTACAGTCATTCTACCCTTAGACTTGACGTAGACTTGGCTTGCAGGGTCGTCCCCAACTAGAACAACAGCTAAACCAGGTATGATCCCATGATCTGCCTTTAGTTTGGAGACTTGTTCGCTTACCAATCCGCGCACTTTGGCTGCAAAGGCCTTTCCGTCAATTACAGTGGCTGTCATTTGATCGCTCCTAGAAATTAAAAAAAGGAGAAGACTGCAGCTTGGCTATAAACGAACTGCTTCCCCCACAGCCGAAACGCCTAAGGTATTCGGCCTAGAACAAGCCTTCGATTTGACCATCATCATTCAAGTGAATGTTTTCAGCAGACGGTGTACGCGGCAAGCCCGGCATCGTCATAATCTCACCACAGACAACAACAACGAAACCAGCGCCTGCAGACAGACGTACTTCGCGCACTGGTACAGAGAACCCTGTTGGTGCACCGCGCAACGTCGGATCAGTTGAGAACGAATACTGCGTTTTTGCCATACAAACTGGTAAGCTTCCGTAACCTTGATCTTCCCACAGCTTCAATTGATCGCGAATTTTTTGATCCATCAACGCCTCATCAGCATGGTAAATACGCTTTGCAATAGTCTGAATTTTATCAGCTAACTTCATGTCGTCTGGATAGATCGGTGCAAAAGCACTGACGCCACTATCAGCAATTTCTGCAACGCGTGTTGCAAGCAACTCAGACCCTTTTGATCCATGTTCCCAATGCTGGGACAGGATCGCTTCAGATCCCTGCGTTTTCACGTAATCCTTCACGGCCTGCACTTCTGCGTCGGTATCAGTGACAAAATGGTTGATTGCGACCACAACTGGAACTCCAAAAGATTTTAGGTTGCCGATGTGACGTCCAAGGTTGGCACAACCATTATTCACAGCCGCAACGTCTTCGTTACCAAGATTCGCTTTCGCAACCCCACCGTTCATTTTCATCGCCCGTACAGTCGCAACCAACACAACACAATCAGGTGAAAGAGAAGCTTTACGGCATTTGATGTTCATAAATTTCTCAGCGCCAAGATCCGCACCAAAACCTGCTTCAGTCACAACATAATCAGAAATTTTCAGCGCCGTTGTTGTTGCGATAACTGAATTACAACCATGCGCAATGTTTGCAAACGGGCCGCCATGTACGAACGCAGGGTTGTTTTCCAATGTCTGCACTAAGTTAGGCTGCATTGCATCCTTCAACAGC
>JBLILC010000093.1:0-10764 GCA_047635635.1 Octadecabacter sp.
GTTCACTGGCGTCAGCATAGTGTGCTGAAGTCTGGCTCCACCCAATCGAGCCCAACCAATCCCAACAGGCTTTCCACAAACCCAGTTGTCTGCCGCAAAGGCAAGCTGAGCAGCACTTTGATGGTCAGGCGGTTATGGATGGCCGCATCGCTTTAGGAGTGCTGCCGTCCACGATGGCCTGAAGGTTTTAATTTCCACTCAAAATCAGCGCCAAGCCAGATTAATGAAGACCTGCAATACTTCAGCGCTCGATTATAGTTCGACCAGTTTTTTGTCTTGTATGCGGTAGGTGTCCGGTTGCTCATCAAACCAAGCTATCACTCTGAATTTAAAATATGAATTCCATTAATTCATTTATGATGCTGTCAAGGAATGTAATTGATACGGGCGACCCCCCATGTTGGAAGCATCTGTATTTCGGTTACAGAATAGTTGTCGATTCGATGTGAAAGCGCGCGGTATGGCGAAATTCCAGCAGCCTTTGCAACTTGGGTAAGAATGGCACCAAAATGCGCAACTGCTATAATATCTCGCCGTGGATTTTGCGCAGCGACAGCAATGATATCTGCATTGATGCGAGCTGCCGCTGTGTTCCAGCTTTCGCCGCGCGGTGGGGCAATATCGCCTGGGTTCTCCCAATATTCCCGCGACAAATCTGGCCATTTCTCAGCCACTTCAGAAAAATGTAAGCCGTCCCATGCACCAAAGTCAAATTCTCGCAGACCTGCACGATGGGGCAGGCGGGTACGACTACCTTGGATGGCGGTTGCTGTACTTACGCACCGTGAAAGATCAGACGAAACAACAAGTGCGCTCTGTGGCAACGCTGCATCAAGACGTGTGATTTGCTCCTTGTCTGATAGATCTGCAGGCACGTCACGATGACCTACAAACGTCTTCTCGTGAGTTGGGGCATGACGGATCCAATAAATGACTGTCATTTTAATACTATCGCTTCACTTTTGAGGGTGTTGGGTAAACCGGCGGTGACTTGAACGACCAAATCAGCTTGGGCGGCTAGCAATTGGTTAAGCCGTCCCTGCGCATTTCTGAACTGACGGGCGAGTTTGTTGTCTGGAACAATACCGTTACCAACCTCATTTGAGACGACAATGACTATTGCAGGGCAGGTACTGAGCGCTGCCAATAAGACATCAATCGCGGTAGTAATGTCTTGATCCGCGAGTAACATATTGGACAGCCAAAGGGTGGCGCAATCTAGCAAGACGATTTGCCCAGATGTGCAGTTGGAGAGGGCTGACGCTACGTCCAATGGGGCTTCCACTGTTAGCCAGTCAGGCCCACGCTGACTACGATGGTCAGATATTTTTGCACGCATCTCATCATCAAACGCCTGCGCTGTTGCAATGTAAACTCTCGGCCTATCTTGTTGAAAACAAAGATTTTCTGCGAACGTTGATTTGCCAGAGGCTGCGCCGCCCAGGACAAGAGTAAGTTGAGGCATGGTCAAAATTGGAACTTTCGATGATCTATAAACGTTTCTGATGCGTAAACAAAATAACACCAAAAGCAAGGTGTTGCAGCGACTCTATAAGAGGATAATACTGATGGTTATCAATCAAAGCGATGACAGGGCCCTTACCCGTAAGGCAATGAAGGCCGAACTTTTGGATGCTGAAACAGAACTTGCTCTAGCATACGCGTGGCGCGACCAACGTGATGAACAGGCTCTTCATCGGCTGATTACTGCGTATATGCGTTTGGCCATTTCGATGGCGTCAAAATTTAGACGCTATGGTGCGCCTATGAACGATCTAATCCAAGAAGCGTCGTTGGGATTAATGAAGGCTGCAGATAAGTTTGACCCCGATCGTGGGGTGCGGTTCTCAACCTATGCGGTGTGGTGGATCAAAGCGTCTATACAAGATCATGTCATGCGTAATTGGTCGATGGTGCGCACAGGATCAACTTCGTCACAAAAATCACTTTTCTTTAATTTAAGACGCGTTCAAGCGCGGCTGGAACGCGAAGCAATGAAGCGTGGCGAGACGATAGACCGACACGATATGCGTCAGTTGATTGCCACAGAAGTGGGTGTACCTTTGCGAGACGTTGAAATGATGGAAGGGCGTTTAAGTGGTTCTGACTTTTCCCTCAACGCAACACAATCTAGTGAGGATGAAGGTCGTGAGTGGATTGATGCACTTGAAGATGATGGTGAACAAGCCTCTGAAACGGTTCAGAATTCGCATGATACTGACACTTTGCGTCAATGGCTCCTTACAGCTTTGACTGCATTAAGCGATCGCGAACAATTCATTGTTCGAGAACGTAAATTGCGTGACGCACCACGCACACTTGAAAGTCTTGGTACAGAACTCGGCTTATCAAAAGAGCGTGTTCGCCAGTTAGAAGCTGCAGCATTCGGGAAGATGCGCAAAAGTCTTGAAGGGCAAAGTCAGGAAGTTCAAAACTTCTTAATATAATCTATAACTTTCGGGACTGGTCCTTTGTTTGGCTTACGCCTAGTATTTAGGCGTTGATCTAAGGATATAGCACATGGCCAGCAAGAAAATTCTTTTGATAATTGGAGGTGGGATTGCGGCGTTTAAATCGCTCGATCTTATCCGCCGGCTGCGTGAACGTGGGTATCAAGTTATACCAGTTTTGACTAAATCAGCTACTGAATTTGTGACATTTTTAAGTGTGTCTGCGCTTTCTGGCGAAAAAGTCTACCATGATTTGTTTGACCTCAACGATGAAGCAGAGATGGGCCACATTGAGCTTAGTCGTGCTGTGGACTTAATTGTTGTCGCACCTGCGACAGCTGATTTGATGGCTAAAATGGCCCATGGACATGCTAACGACTTGGCGTCGACGTTGCTTATGGCAACTGACAAACAGGTGCTAATTGCTCCGTCGATGAACGTCCGAATGTGGGAGCATGCTGCTACACGACGAAATTTATCGATATTAGAAAACGATGGCATTTTGACATGCGGTCCCAATGAAGGGAGTATGGCCTGTGGTGAATTTGGTTTTGGCCGAATGGCGGAGCCATTGGAAATTTTAGCAGCAATTGAAACTGCGCTAAATGAAGGTCCGTTAAATGGGCGCCACATTCTGGTAACATCTGGCCCAACTCATGAACCCATCGATCCAGTGCGCTATATTGCTAACCGTTCATCCGGTGCGCAAGGTACGGCAATTGCGCGAGCATTGCTTGCGCTAGGTGCGCGGATCAGTTTTGTAACTGGACCCTCAGATGTCCCGCCCCCATTGGGCGTTGATTTAATTAAAATCCAGACTGCTGCGCAGATGCTAGACGCCATTCAAACTTTACAAAACGTGGACGTTGGGATCTTTGTGGCGGCAGTGGCTGATTGGCGCATTGCGAACGTGTCTGATCAGAAGCTTAAAAAGAACGATGATGGTTTGCCTGTTTTAGAGCTTTCCAAAAACCCTGATATTTTGGCGACTGTGTGCGCGTCGAAAGTTCGTCCGCCTCTTGTTATAGGTTTTGCCGCGGAAACGCAGAACGTAGTGGAAAATGCGACAGCCAAACGGCAAAGTAAAGGTTGCGACTGGATAGTCGCCAATGATGTGTCGCCTGGCACTGGCATTATGGGTGGGTCTGAAAATGATGTGGTCTTGATCACAGCTGATGGGCCTGAAGATTGGCCCAGAATGAGCAAGGATCACGTTGCACAAAGGTTGGCTAAAAAGATTTCTGAGGCACTTGGTTAATGGCTGTAGTACGGTTTGAGTGGATAGCAGGGGCAGATCAAACGCTTGGCTTGCCAAGCTATGCAACAGCAGGGGCTGTGGGTGCTGATTTGCGAGCTAATTTTTCTGATTATCAAACAGTTGCATTGGATGTTAACGCACGTATTTTAGTGCCAACTGGCCTGCGGCTTGCCATTCCATACGGGTTCGAAGTACAGATTAGGCCACGGTCTGGTTTAGCGTTGAAACACGGCATCACGCTGCCTAATAGTCCTGGTACTATCGACAGCGACTACCGTGGACCGCTTAGTGTGATCGTTCAAAATGGAGGCGCAGAGCTATTCGAAATCACCCATGGTATGCGTATCGCCCAGATGGTGGTTGCGCCAGTTGTTCAAGCGACGTTTTTAATTGAATCTGTTGATGAAACGGCCCGTGGTGCGGGTGGTTTTGGCTCGACTGGCACGACGTAAGGAACGCTTGCATGATCATCGTCCTATCACTTGCGGCGGCTCTTTGGGCTATTGGATGGGCAAACGGCGTATCGCGCAACATGCGGGCTGTTATGGTAGCCGCCCTGTTGATTGCCATTATCACTGTGCACTTGATGTTACCGTTTGGACATCCCCTGCGAAAAAACACAGGGCAAGAGGCTGCACCGTGGATATTTATAGTTGTGATTGGGTTTGTGGTTTGGGGGTATTCTACTGTGCTATCTTGGGTGCGGTCGAGAGCGAAGGTCGCATTAGAACTGTCATCTAAACAACCCACCTATTCTGGTCCATTCAGCGAGATAGAATTGGACCGCTATGCCCGACATATCGTATTGCGCGAGATCGGTGGCGCTGGGCAAAAGGCACTTAAAGAAGCCTCCGTTCTTGTTATTGGTGCTGGTGGTTTAGGCGCGCCCGCCTTGCAATACTTGGCAGCTGCTGGCGTTGGCAACATTGGCGTTATTGATGATGATGTGGTTGAAAACTCCAACCTTCAACGGCAAGTCATCCATACTTACGCGAGTATCGGCATGGCGAAAGTTCAATCTGCAGCTGAAGCGATGACAGCGCTGAATCCGAACATCAATGTGCTTCCCTACCGGCGGCGATTGTCACCTGAAATTGCGCCAGATCTGATTGCAGACTACGATTTAGTACTGGATGGGACCGACAATTTTGATACGCGATATCTCGTTAATGCAGCTTGCGTTAAGGCGGGTGTGCCTTTGATATCCGCGGCACTTACGCAATGGGAAGGGCAGATCAGTCTGTATGATCCCGCCAATGGAACTCCTTGCTATCAATGTATTTTCCCTGAACGCCCCAACCCATCTTTATCGCCAAGTTGCGCAGAAGGTGGCATTGTTGGCCCGTTACCTGGAGTTCTTGGTGCGATGATGGCGGTCGAGGCTGTAAAGGCCTTAACCGGAGCAGGTGAGGGGCTGTGTGGCCGCCTCCTGATTTATGACGCACTTTATGCTGAAACACGCACAATCTCGGTCAAACCGCGTGCTGATTGTCCAATTTGTGGCTGAACGCTTGCCGCAGAGTAACGCTGCGCCATAATCAGCTATAACAGATTAAAAAACCAAGGAGACTGCTATGAATTCCTCTATGATTGCCGTTATTGCGGCCTTGTTTGCGACCACTGCATTTGCTGATGGCCACTTGCCCGACCTTGAAGGTCGTGAAGTAGTGATCGTCACTGAAAACGCCTATCCGCCATTGCAGTTTATGGACAGCGGCGGCAACGCGGTAGGCTGGGAATACGACGCCATGACCGAGGTCGCTGAGCGTCTGAACATCACCATTGTTTACGAAAACATCAGCTGGGACGCGATGATCCCTGCCGTGTCCCAAGGTCAATTCGATATGGGCATGACTGGCATTACAATCCGTGAAGATCGTGCTGAAGTCGTTGATTTTTCAGACAGTTACATGACATCTGAAATGGCTATGCTGGTCCGTAGTGATGAAGAACGTTTCAGCGATGCCGCATCCTTTGCTGCTAACGTCGACCTGCTTGTCGCAGCACAACCAGGCACGACGCCATTTTATGTTGCGGTCTATGACGTACTTGACGCCGACGAAGCCAACCCGCGCATTCAGCTTTTTGAAACCTTTGGTGCAGGTGTAGCAGCATTGCGCAACGGTGACGTTGATTTGGTGCTGACAGACGGTGTTGCAGCGGCAGGCTACGTCGATGCCAGTGATGGTGGGCTTAAAGTTGTGGGCGAAAAACTTGGGTCTGAAGATTTTGGATTTATCTTCCCGCAGGGATCAGACTTGGTCGGTCCGATCAATGCCGCTATTGCCGACATGCGCAGTGATGGCACGATAGACTCGCTGAACACGCAGTGGTTTTTGGACTACAAACTAGGCCAATAAAGGTAAGATTGTAACGCAAGACCATGATGCCTGCACCGCACCAAGTTAGAGATTTTCCGTATTGGTTGTTCATCGTTTTAGCGTTGGGCGGCTATTTCTTTTGGCGTGTGCTAACGGATGATTTGTATACGCAAGTCCTGCAAACTCTTTCTAAAGGCATATGGATCACGGTTTTTGTGACGCTTGTTGGGTTCACTTTGGCCGCCACAATGGGGCTTGGTCTTGCGCTGATGTCGATGTCTCGTTTCATAGTGGTACGCCAAACCGCACGGCTTTATACTGAAATTGTCCGTGGCGTACCGATTATTGTTTTGCTGTTATATGTGGCGTTCGTGCTGGCGCCTGGCATGGTAGCGCTCTTCAATTGGATTACCGTAAGCCTCGGATTTGATCCGATCCGCAATCGGGATTTCAGCCTGTTGTGGAGGGCGATTATTGCACTAACAATTGGTTACTCGGCCTTTATTGCTGAAGTATTTCGCGCTGGATTGCAAAGCGTCGAAAAGGGTCAGGTTGAAGCGGCTGGGGCATTGGGTCTTAATCCATGGCATAGGTTCCGTCACATTATTTTCCCACAGGCTTTCCGCCGAATTTTGCCACCTTTAGGCAATGATTTCATTGCAATGGTAAAGGACTCGTCACTTGTTTCCGTTCTTGGGGTTTTGGACGTCACACAAGCGGGAAAAATTACAGCTGCTGGTAATTTTCGCTACTTCGAAACCTATAACATTGTGGCATTGATCTACTTGACGATGACTGTTGGCCTATCGCTGGGATTGCGTCGCCTTGAACGTTATTTGCGAGAAAAATCATCTGGGGTTTAGCGTACGTGGATAAGTTGGGGTGGAAGGTTACGACCAGACTGCATAGGTTCATCCAAAAGGAGATAATTTATGACAAATCCACTGCGCGCTCCGTGGCAAACACCGTTTGAACTGCCCCCATTCAATTTGATTGAGGACGCACATTTTGCTCCCGCGCTGGACGCCGCGTTGATTGATGCCCGCGCGGCGATTAATGCGATTTGCGATGGGACTGATCCGACATTCGCCAACACGATTGAGGCGCTTTCGTTGGCTGATTTGCCATTGGAAAAGGCGTTGTCCCCGTTTTTTGCCTTGGCAGGGGCTGATAGCAACCCGATGCGCGAAGAATTGATGCGGGAATTTTCCCCGATGCTGTCAGCTTATTCATCCGAAATTACCGCTAATACTGAACTGTTCGCGCGAATTGAAAAACTGTGGTACACTCGTGACAATCTGGATCTAACGGATGAACAAGCTCGCGTTTTGATGTTGACGCGGCGCAACTTTGTGCGTTCAGGTGCGCAACTGGAAGGTTATGCAGCTGAACGTTTGGCTGACGTGAACAAACGGTTAAGCGTGCTTGGGACGCGGTTTGCTCAGAACCTTCTAGCTGATGAACGCAGCTGGTACATGCCGCTTGATGATGTTGCAGGCTTACCGGATTTTTTGATAGCTGCCACTAAATCTGCGGGACAAGAAAAAGACGGCGGTGCGCCTATTGTGACATTGTCACGCTCGCTTATAGTTCCGTTTTTGCAGTTTTCGTCACGTCGTGATTTGCGTCAAAAAGCCTATGAAGCATGGACTGCACGCGGCGCTAATGGTGGCGATACTGACAACAGAGATCTCGCAGGCGAAATTCTGAACCTACGGGCAGAACGGGCTAACCTTTTGGGTTATGACAGCTTTGCGGACTATAAGCTTGAAACTCAGATGGCCAAGACTCCAGATGCGGTCCGTGCCTTGTTGATGCAGGTCTGGGAGCCCGCCAAAGCCTCTGCTGAAGAAGACGCGCTTGTGCTGCAGGCCATGATGCACAATGATAATGAATCTGGTCCACTGGAACCTTGGGACTGGCGCTACTATAGTGAAAAACGCCGTGTGTCTGAACATGATCTTAATGAGGCAGAACTAAAGCCCTACCTGCAACTTGAACGGATGGTTGAAGCAGCTTTTTCTTGTTCTAATCGCTTGTTTGGTCTTAAGTTTACGCCCATCGATGCATCGCTGTATCACGTAGATTGCCGCGCATGGGATGTGACTCGAAACGGCAAACATATGGCCGTTTTCATTGGTGACTATTTCGCACGTGGTTCCAAACGATCTGGGGCGTGGTGTTCGGCGATGCGCAGCCAGCAGAAACTGGCAGGCGACATTCGCCCCCACGTCATCAATGTCTGTAACTTTGCCAAACCACCAGCGGGCCAGCCTGCCTTGCTGAGTTACGATGATGCCCGCACTTTGTTTCACGAATTTGGTCATGCGTTGCACCAAATACTGTCAGATGTGACATATGAAATAATTTCTGGCACATCTGTTGCACGTGATTTTGTGGAATTGCCAAGCCAGCTTTACGAACATTGGCTTGAAGTTCCTGAAGTATTGCAAGAATTTGCGACACATGCCGAAACTGGCAAACCGATGCCGCGCGATTTGTTGGATCGTATGTTGGGCGCTGCGACTTACGACATGGGCTTTTCAACAGTGGAATATGTTGCATCGGCTATTGTTGATCTGGAATTTCATACGGGCGAAGATGCGCCCGCTGATCCTATGCAAAAGCAGGCGGAAATCCTTGAAGATATTGGTATGCCACGCGCCATTCGCATGCGTCACGCAACCCCACACTTCGCGCATGTCTTTGCAGGTGACGGCTATTCCAGCGGCTACTATAGTTACATGTGGTCTGAAGTTATGGACGCCGACGCTTTCCAAGCTTTTGAAGAAAACGGGGGGCCATTTGATCCTGATATGGCCCAAAAACTGGAAACCCATATCCTTTCCGCTGGAGGTTCAGAAGATGCTGCGGAACTCTATATGAAATTTCGTGGATCAATGCCAAATGCGACAGCAATGCTAAAGGGACGTGGGTTGGTTAAATAGGCAGATGTCTATTTGTAATAAAAACATAATTTTGAATATCGACCTAGTCAAGTAATTCGTCCGCGCCAACACCAAATATGCCGGCTTTCAGGGCCCAGCCCCGGTAGCCGGCAGAGCGCAAGCGGCACCAGTCGATATAACATTTGTCAAGGTCTGCAATAACGCCAAGCTCTAGTATGGCGACTTCTATTCCATTAGGGTCTGGCTGTCTGCGCAACACTAAAAGGTCGCGGTCGATAATCACGGTACGATTGCCAGAGAGTAAGGAATAATGGACCCAACCGCCCATGCCTTCTCGGTCCATAACACGTCTCCAATGACCGTATTCGCTGACAACGCGCAACGGCATGTCTCGGCGTTGGAACACCCAGTCGATCCGATGCGATAGAGATGGGCCACGCCGTACATTTGCCTTGTTTGCTTTTAATGAGACGTAGCGCGGCATAGGCAAATTTGTGACCGGTCCAAGTTCACTTTGCACGGCGGTGATTGGCACAACGGTCTCTTGTGCCGCAACGGATTGTGCTAACGAGAATGACATCACCAAAGCGATCGCCATCAAAACGTTTTTTACGCGCCTTGCTTTCATAACCTGCATCTTCAATTGGCCTTGAATTTTTTGGCGGTTCTTGTGCCGACGGAACTTTACAGGCACCTTGTCACGTAACAGCCTGTTCGGGCAAGTAAGAGGACGTCATCATGCCAAGCAAACGCCTAAGTGTTACCGTCACGCGACGGTTGCCCGACGCAGTCGAAACGCGGATGCGCGAATTGTTCAATGTTACGCTTCGGACTGAGGACACGCCGATGTCATCCGAAGACCTTGTGGCGGCGATGCGGACTTGTGATGTCCTAGTCCCTACTGTCACGGATGAGATTAATGCGAAAGTAATAGGGCAGGCGGGAGATCGTTTGAAATTAATCGCCAGCTATGGTGCAGGAGTGGATCATATCGACGTCCAAACTGCCCGACAGCGTGGGATTTTGGTGTCCAACACCCCAGGCGTGGTGACCGAAGATACCGCGGACATGACGATGGCATTAATTCTCGCCGTTACACGTCGCATCCCCGAGGGGCTTGCGTTGATGCAATCTGGCGATTGGAACGGTTGGGCTCCAACCGCGATGATGGGCGGGCGCATTGGGGGCCGTCGACTGGGTATTCTTGGAATGGGGCGTATAGGGCAGGCGGTGGCCAAACGTGCGCGAGCCTTTGGCATGCAAATCCATTATAATAACCGACGCCGCCTGCGTTCAGAAGTCGAAGATCAACTTGATGCAACGTGGTGGGAAAGTCTTGATCAGATGGTTGCTCGCATGGACATCATCTCGGTCAATTGCCCACATACCCCCGCCACTTTCCATTTGATGAACGCGCGGAGGCTAAAGCTGATGAAAAAAGACGCGTTCATTGTGAACACAGCCCGTGGTGAAGTGATTGACGAAAACGCCCTAACCCGCATGCTACGTTCTGGTGATATCGCGGGGGCCGGTCTAGATGTGTATGAAAATGGTACAGACGTGAATCCGCGCCTTCGTGAGTTGAAAAACGTAGTGTTGCTACCGCATATGGGATCAGCCACGCTCGAAGGACGCGTCGAAATGGGTGAAAAAGTCTTGCTTAATATCAAAACGTTTCAAGACGGCCATCGCTCGCCCGATCTGGTCGTACCTTCAATGTTGTAATGATCTTAGCGATAACCCAAACGAGGCCAACTTTTAAGAGTTTGATTTTGTGGTCGATAATCTCCACCAGATTAATATCATTTAGCATTTAATGATATTGA
>JBLILC010000094.1:0-10718 GCA_047635635.1 Octadecabacter sp.
TATTGCCACGTATATTTTGTGACAGAAATCTTTTATTTGCCATAATAATTACGCCATAGGTATCTGGTTGAAAAACTAACCACAAACTTTTCTTGACTGAGGCGGGAGTTGTATTGGCGCAATTTACGTTCACATAGTAATGGTTAGGACGCGGAAAACATCGCATCGGCAAAATTCATTAACCGTTACGTGCAAGTCACGCTACGGCAAAATAAACCGCCTGAAAAGGGCGGCTGAAAGGGACATGTAATGTTCAATTCAATTACACTCGCAACTGCAGCAATCGCAGCTTCTGCTTCCATAGCATTTGCTGACACCACCAACAACCTCTCCAACTTCGTAATGGAGCATTACAATAGTGGTGTCCAAGCTGAACTTGAAACAGTTACAGCAACCAGTGACGGCGTTGTAGAAATTTACATATTTCACAAAGCCGAACTAGGCGCATTGATCGGGTCAGAACAGTTTCAAGCTGGTGCAAACCTTGATGTAGACATCAACTTCATTTGTACTTTTACAGACGCGATTGCAGTGTTCAAAGTCGGGCGCAAAACCGTCAACACACAAAAACTAGACTTTAACTAAACTTTAAATTTGCGTTCTCCCAGCTACGGGCCGCCCATTGGGCGGCCCGTAGCTAATAAGGGTGTGGTAAAACTAGCCGTTATCCGGGGGCATGTTCCAAAAATTCTCGTTTTTGGAACGCACTTAAACTTCCCGAATTTATGTTACCATAAACTTCACTTCAAAACCAAGCGGTTGCTAAACGTTTTGGCTATACTGCGACAGTAGACATTCTCTTTGGAGTAGAAATCTGGCAAAACGGGCTCGTAGTCGACCTTCGCTGCACGTTGCCCCAACTTAGAGTTTGACCGTTAATCTAAAAGCGGCTCTGCGTCCGTCTCACAGGTTAGGCTGGCTTGTTTTGCAGACGTTCTCGCCAAATGACCAATACCCCACCAACGACGATTAGGATCGAACCGGGGAAGAGATCCTGCATTGGCGCTTCGCCAAAGAATACCCAGCCGAAAAAGAACGCCATCGGAATGCCAAAATAGCTGAATGGGGCAAGGTTGCTTTGTTCAGTCATCCTGAATGATATAATTAGAAGCAATACAGCGGTTCCTCCAAACCCTCCCATCGTTACAATCCACGCGAGATCGGACGCAGATTGGACAGTAGAAAAGCCACCGAGGAAAAGCGCAAGCCCTACTGATCCGACAACGGCAAAGCCTGTGGAGTACAGGTTGACCAGTGCGCTTGGCACTTCTTCGTCGATCAGCCGTGCCGTTACTCCAGTCAACGCGTAGAGCGCAGCGGCGCCCAGTGGTAAGAGGGACGCCAAAGTAAATGTCTCACGCCCCGGACCCACCACCATCACAACGCCAATAAAACCAATCAACACTGAGACCCAGCGGATTAAACCTACTCGCTCACCTAGCAGCAGTACCGCAAAGGCCGTCATGAAAAGCCCACTGGAATAAGAAATTGTCGTTGCACTGGCGAAGGCTATCAGGCCCAGCGATAGATAGAACATCAATTGTGCTAAAGTGACGATCAGTCCCCGCGCGCAGATCAAGCCCCATTGGCGGACGTGCAGATTACGGCCGGTTCGGTGCCAAGCTGGTGATGACCAAAGCGCAATAAAGCTGGGTACCAGTCCAAAAATATTACGGTACGCGGACAGTTCTGCCGCACTATAATCAGCAGACAGACGTTTAATGACCAGCCCCATCAAGTCAAAAAACAAAAGAGAAACAAGACTGAGCACAACCGCTAGGGTTACAGACCCTGTAAGGATCGGCGTTTTTCTCCTAACATCGGCCATTCAATAGTCCTGTGCAGTATTTCCTTTATCATTAGTATCTATAAAGGGCTGCCATTGACATTCAGTTTGCGACATATGCGAGCGGTAAAATTTTTTTAGCGTGTAAACATTAAATTTTTGCTTGTGCCGCGAACGGCAGAAAAGTGGGCTGACCGACCATTAAACCTGTGAAATGCTGCGCGGTGCACGAATGTTAGCAGTGCTAAAGCTGCGACACAGCGTTCCAGGTGTTAGTTAAAATAGGCTCTGAGCAGTTCGTGTCATTCGACACCAAGGGCAAATTGCATGCCTTGGTGTACCTTTGGGCTTAGTTTCTCCCAAATTAAGAAAAGGTTGTCTGGTTTGGGGGGTAAAGTTTCTCCACCCACGTGGAGTCCTTATAAGTTTGGATAAAAAGAATTGACCTTTGGGGCGGTTTCGCTCGCACTTGGTACGGTCTGGGCCGCGGGTAAAGAGTTAAGAGTAGAATGATTTGAGCCTGATAAGCAAAACTATCGGGGCCCTTTTTTTTGAAGGGCTTACTTGCGCGACAGGCAGTGAACTGCGGCCTACGGTGTAAGATACTTCTTGCTGACTTACCGGTTGTTCGTTGAGGGAAGGGTGGGTGACCAGAATATGAGACCTGAAAGGCAAATGCTACAACACGCACATTTCTATGAGAAGTTCGGTGTTCAGAACAACGCTAAGAGTGCATGGCTTCTTACGACAGTGCCAAAGCAGCCTTTGGAAACCAGTTTTATGTCCTGCAAATTAGTGCCAACACATAGCAGTGACGCAGGAATTGCTCGATTTAAAAAACCTTGCCCTCGCCCTATGTAAAAAAGACAGCTTTGCAGTACAGGGTTCCAACTTAAATTTCTAAGGTTTGAGTGATGCCTTATTGTCTTTTGGAACCAACATCGACGTCGATAAATATCCCGTATTGAGCCCGTTGCGATGGCGACGTTCGCAGATGAACCTTGGACCCACCAGTAGCGAATGATGTCAGAATTTGTACTTGCTATTTAAAAACCACCACCAACAATGGGTTCGCTTACAAGGCTAACCAGCCTAAAAGTTAACATCCTAACGCGCCTTAGATTGCTACCTGAAGCTAGCGAAGCCCAGACAACAGCATTTACCAACTAGGGCATTAAGACTATTGAACAGCCTCAATATTTTAAAAATGGAATAATATAAAATATGTTGGCGCAAGTCAATCACTGGATTCATAATTGTATTTTTAGCGTTCAGGTTTGAATGTTTAATCGTTAGCACTGTTGCGCGTTCGCGCCGCAGGATAAAAAGTAAGGGAGGATTTTATGTCTATTCATTTTCTGAGAGAGCACAAAAACTGGCTTGCACCAATTGTTGCGACTGCACTTTTGGGCGCAACGTCGACGATAGCGATTGCCGAAAGCGGTGCAAACACCACAAGTCTTCAGCACACAGTCGTTTTGGATGACCTTGAAAGCCCATGGGATATGGCGTTCCTAGATAATGGAACAATGTTCTTTACCGAAAAATGCAATGGCTTGTCGGTGCTGATGCCTGAAGGTGAAGTCAACGCATTGCTTGGAATGAGCGGTAGCGAAGGCTACCCAAATAATGAGGGTGACCTGTTCTGCGAAGGCCAAGCTGGCATGATGGGCGTCGCTATTGATCCTGATTTTTCCGACAATCGTCGGATTTATGTTTATTCAACCTCAAACATGTCTAAACCGCATACTAACCGGCTTATGCGGCTCGTCGTGAGTGATGATTTTTCCTCTGTTTCAGAGCGGACGGACATTGTTGATGATGTGCCATACAAAATGGAAGCCTCGGACCATCCGTTCGGTGGTCCTGGTGCACACAACGGTGGACGCGTTCGGTTTGGTCCAGACGGCAACTTGTTCCTGACCACAGGCGACAACCACAACGAAGAGCTCCCACAGAGCCCTACCTTGATGGGGTCTAAAATTATGCGCATGGATACAGACGGCAATGCAGCTGAAGGAAATAAGCCGCCCGAGGGGTTTGATTTGCGGACCTATACGTACGGCCACCGTAACGTGCAGGGTATCGCGTTCCATCCTGAAACTGGAACTCCAGTTGTAGCAGAGCACGGCCCTTGGCATTCCGACGAGATTACTGTTCTCTCGAACGGCGGCAACGGTGGTTGGGACCCACGTCAGAATATGGCTGGTCGAGACGAATGCGCTGACGAATATTGCGGTTACTCACCAAATCAAATGGAGGGAATGAACCGCTACGAGCGGGCGGCCTTCATGCCGATGACAGACTTTGAGACCTACCCTGATGCAATGCCACCAATTTGGACAAATAACGGATGGTCGCAAGGCACTTCATCTGCTGCTTTTTTGGAAGGTAAACACTGGGGTGATTGGAATGGTGCTATGGTTGTTGGCATCATGGGAATTGGCTTTGGTGGCACACCGATAGGCCAGCGGATAGACGTTATCCAAATGTCAAACAACGATGGCGAAATAGCTGTTAATGATGTGACAGAGATGACCCTTCCCATGCAAGCAGGACGTTTCCGGTCTGTTGTTTTAGGACCAGATGGCGCTCTCTACACCGCTATCGATGAAGGTATGATCCATAAGCTCATGCCGAGTAACTAAGGTGATTTGGCCACATCTCAGGTGGTGTGGCCAACACAACAGACTTTTAATTTTCAAAAACAATTTGTTTGCTAACATGTAACGTAGCTTGCCAACACCAATAACATGAATGCTGTGCTGAACGCTCCAATCTGTATCGTTTCCAATACCGGCTATCGTTGGATTGGCAGAGATGTACGCACCATGTACGAATTCCAGCACAGATTCAGCTGATCACAGGAGTACGTTTCGATGAAGAAATCATTTTTGTTTACTGGTGTCATGGCCTGTTTTCTTGGCTCTCCCCAGGCACAAGCACAAGATAGCGCAGTTTTGGAAGGCTTTGATGTTGCCACCGCAGATAGTTCAGCAGGTGAAGATATATATCAGAGCGGTTGCAAAAACTGTCATGGCCGCACTGGTAAAGGACTGGCCAGCTTCCCAAGGTTGGCGGGCAATAAAGCAGACTATCTAGTGGGACGTCTGATTACGTATCGGAACGGGGAAACAATCGGTCCGAACTCTCCGCTTATGTGGCCATGGGCAGAAGAATTATCAAATAAAGATATTGTAAATATTACAGCTTACATCACAACTGAATTCGAATAGATGTTATCTAAAACTTTTATTTTGTTTGTTACTTGGTGTTATTGAGGCACTGGTGCTGACGATCTCAACACAAATTGAGCGATACACGACATCCCATGTTGGTTAGCTTGCACCTTTTTGTGTAGGGGCTAACCAATGTAATAGACAGTAACCTATGGTCCATGGTGCACAAAGCGGTTTGCTGACTTACCTGTTGCTCGTTCAGGGAAGAGTGAAAGACTAAAATATGAACCCTGAGTGGCAAATACTGTACCATTCATATTTAAACATAAAGGGTGGAAAGTGGATATTGGCTGCGTTTGCTTGTTTTCACGAAAGCCGCCGTTAGTTGAGGTTTAATACTCAATAATACTGCGAATGATCTAATGGTGGCTGTGAGCCCGAATTAACCATTTTCTAGGGTGCGTCGAATCTTGGCTTCAATGCTATGCTTCATTCATTTATGATTTCGAAAGACCTATATGGAAAGGCGGAACCGTCTTTGTAAAGCTTGAAAATAAGGTGTGTCGCGTGTTAAACTATATTTTCACCGCCGTCAAAAGTTGGTAGCAGACTTCTTGATACTCGACAATATTTTGGAAATCCCCGGTCAATATCGTGTCCAACTCACCTGTCACGCCATAAGCAAACACAATAGGGGCTTTAGCCCCAACGCGTTTGGAGAACGCTTCTTTATCCGCTCACTGTTAATCTTTGGTTGTGGTGATTATTTTCAGTCCCCGACATAATTTGGCACCATCCCCTAGATAGATGTTACTGGTAAGGACACCTGAATTATGAAGGTCCCGAACCCGGCGCAAGCATGTCGTTGGCGTCGAACCAACCGCCTCTGCTAATTCCGCGGGGGTCATGTCACCGCATTTTGCAAGGCCTCGATAATGCGTGTTGGGTGAGTCAATGGAACACCTGCAAGATTACGCCAAGTAAGTTGAATATCTGGTCACACCGAGAACGAAAAATCTATAGTTTCTGCGTGAGATACAACACCAGATCAAATCAGGAGAGATCACGTGACGTTCCAAATAGGCATAGGCCCAAATAATCGAAAGTCCGTCTATTTCGATGCCACCGTAACAGATGGCGTTGCCTGTTTTTCAATTTATAACCATATGCTTATCCCTGCAAGCTTCGGCAATCCACAGGCTGAGTACGATAGCCTGATGACCGGTGTTACGATGTGGGATGTGGCCGCACAGCGCCAAGTTGAAATTTCTGGGCCAGATGCGGGGGTGCTCATACAATATTTGACCACGCGCGACATAAGAAAAACAAAAATTGGTCAAGGAAGGTATGTGCCGATTTGTAATCATGAAGGCAACCTGATCAATGATCCAGTGTTGCTGATGCTCGCCCCAAATCAGTATTGGCTCTCTATTGCGGATAGCGATATTGAGCTGTGGGCAAGCGGAATCGCTGTTGAACGTGGATTGGATGTTCAGGTGTTTGAACCGGATGTATCACCCCTTGCGATCCAAGGCCCGATGGCAGAGATTTTGGCCACTGATTTATTTGGTAAATCGGTTAAAAAACTTAAGTATTTTGGGTTCAAACAAACTGAATTACAGGGAATTCCCCTTTTGCTCGCGCGCTCTGGCTGGTCAAAACAGGGTGGTTATGAGTTGTATCTGCAAGATGGCACGCGCGGTGTTGAACTATGGAATTTAGTCAAAGCCGCTGGAGCAGCCTATGATATTCGCCCTGGCGCACCCAATGACCTTGAGCGCATCGAAAGCGGATTAATATCTTATGGAGCTGATGGACGTTTGCAAACAAATCCCAGCAATCCTTTTGAACTTTCAATAGGTAATCTAGTCGATTTTGACAAAGCAAATGACTTTGTCGGTAAGGCAGCTCTTCTAAAAATCAAAGCTGAGGGCGCGAAGCGTAGGCGTGTAGGGTATGTCATCGCAGGTGCGCCGATGCTTTCATGCGAGCATTCACTTGACGTGAAAACGACAAACGGACAGATCGTTGGTATCCTGAGTGAATTTGTTTATTCCAAGCGATTTGCAAAGAACATCGGCGTTGGAATGATCGCAATGGATGTCGAGAGTGATACACAGGACTTGATGGTCCAGTTGGACGGGAAAAATCGTGGGATCAATATTAAAACATTGCCTTTTGATTTTTAATTGTTGGTTCTGGTAGGAGCCATTTAAACCAGTCCAGAAAATTGAAATTTGTCAGCTGATCAACATTTTGGCTCCCAATATTCTAGACTGTGCACGAATGGCCTATTTAGTGAAATTGCAATGCAGCATAGAGCAAATAGATCAAAGGCAGCTCTACGCTGTTTGTGTTATTAAACACTAAGGGTGGAAACCTGACTTACGCTTCGGTTTGCACAGAGGTCTGCTCTGCGAAATAAAGCCGCCTTTTGCTGCCGCATCGGATGCAAGTGCAAAAAATTGCGTGCATGTGCAGCACGTGGATTTCGACAAAGCAGCGATTTTCCTAGACCGGCCATTTAATGTTCTTGGAATTTTGAATACCTATTCGCTTCTGTGTTTGGCTAGCAAATTCTAATTATGGAGGGAGAAATTCGAGCGGTGATCCAGTCAGTCTCGCTGCACTTATCGGTGTCAACCTCGTAAGGCGATCAAATGGCACATGTGCCATTGCTCCACGTAGCCGTATAGCTTTTGTGACGAAAATGATGTTTACGAAATTGAATACGGCGACATGAGGAACAGAATGAAAAGAATTTTTGGATACTTAGGCACTGGGCTACGGGAAATTTTCTGGATAGCAGTTGCTATGTCCGTGATTTTTGGTGGGATCAGCGGGTTCCGGTATCTTGGTGAAAATCGTGAAGTTGTAGAACCAGCAATAATCGAACGTCCAATCACACTTGTTAAAACCATTGACTTGGCCCTTCTCAATACGCCGTTGCCCATTCGTGGCGAAGGATTCATGCAACCTTTTCGCCTCGCGAATTTAGCTAGCCAAGTGGGTGGACAGGTAATTGAGTTGCATCCCGCGATCACGAACCGTGGTTCGTTCCAGCAAGGCGACATTCTGGTACGGTTAGATGACAGCGCCGAACGCGCCACACTGACGCAAACGCAGGCGAACATTAATGCCACCCTTGCACGGTTGGACCTAAATAGAATTTTACTTGAACGAACCGAGACATTGCTCGCTAGAGGGTCTGCCAGCCAATCGGCGCTTGATCAGGCGAAAAGTACACAAGAAGAGCTGTCGGCTAACCTGAACAGTTTGATTGCCACACAAAGCGTGGCCGAGGTCGGCCTTAACCGCAAATTGGTCATCGCACCATTCGACGGTGCGGTCCTGTCGATGCAGGTGGAAATCGGGACTGTCATCAACGGTGGCCAAACCATCGCAGAGATATTCACCCAAGACAGGATGGAAATTGATGTGCCCATCCGCGAAGCTGACGCGGCCTTGATCCCGGGCTTATTTGAAGGTGGATCGCCGAGTGCGACAGTGACGGTGCGTTTTGCCGGACAGACGTTTGAGTGGGATGCACAAGTTAGCCGTGTCTCTCCGACGTTGAACGCGCGCACGCGCACGCTGACTGTCACTGTCGAATTGAACGACATTGCAGATGCACGCGCCACAGGCACAAGTATTTTGGCGTCTGGCGCGCCGCCTGCACTTATAAACTCATTTGCTAAAGTGGTTATTGAAGGCCCAATGCCTGAGGCGACCTACGCTATTCCATCAACAGCCCTACGCGGTGGAGAACGGTTATGGTTCCTAGAGCCGTCTGAAGCGACAGGTGGAACGCTAGGTATCGTTGAGGCCACATTGATCCATGTTGATGGCGAGACTTCATATGTCCAAGCCCATGTTCTGCCCGCAGGCGCGCGGTTGATCACGACAGCACTTTCAACGCCGCAGGCAGGAATGCAACTGCGCGATGTCGTGGGTAGTATCGAGTCCGCAGTTGTCGCGGAGGATGTTCAGCCGTGAATGGAGTAATCAAATGGATGGCAGAGCATCCGGTAGCTGCGAACCTGACGATGGTTTTTGTCGTTGTGGTAGGTATGTTGACGGCGCTCCAGATGCCTCAAAAGACGTTCCCAGAATTCACGCTTGATACTGTCAGCGTATCTGTCAGTTATCCCGGATCATCACCTCTAGAAATTCAAGATAGCATCGTCCGTCCGATCGAGGATCAACTTTCGGGGATCGATGGGATTGATAGCATTACTGCTTCGATCAGCGAAGGGCGTGGTGGGGTTACTGTTTCGTTTCTGCGCGGCGAAGACATTCAAGAAAAGCTCGACGAAATTAAGACTGAGATTGATCGCATTACAGTGCTTCCTGAAGATGCGGATGACCCCATCGTTATGCAGGCCAGCAACAGCACTCGCGTGCTGGAAATTGCGATCCACGGCGATGCGTCCGAGCAGGTTTTGAAAGAAGAGGCTGAACGACTGAAAAATGCACTTGTTGGTCTCAGCAGCATTTCGTTTGTAGAAGTTGGTAATGTCCGTGCATATGAAATCTCTATTGAGGTCGACCGGGATAATTTGCGAGCTTACGGCATCACTATTGCCGAGGTGGCAAATGTAATTGCCCAAAACTCGCTTGAGTTGCCGGGTGGGTCGATTGACACCGACACGGTTGCAATTCCGATCCGCACGACGGGTCGAAATTATACTCAAAGCGATTTCGAGAATATCATCGTACGGACTGGAGACCAGGGCGGACGAGTCTATTTGCGTGACATCGCAAAGGTAATCGACGGGTTTGAGGATGCGGATCTCGCTGCTAACTTCAACGGCGAAGGGTCTGTTTCAGTCAACGTGTTTAGGGTTGGCGATGAACAAGTCCTAAGCATCGTCGAAGAAGCACGTGCCTATCTTTCCTCAACCTATCGGCCGTCACTTGAGGATGGGATCAACGCGACGGTATGGCAGGACGACTCAAAGGATTTGCAGGACAGAATCGACCTGTTGGTGAACAACGCGGCAATCGGTCTTGCGCTGGTCGTGCTTTGCCTCGCGCTTTTCCTTGATATTCGGTTGGCATTTTGGTCGGCGATGGGGATTGGTGTGTCCTTTGCTGCGACCTTTATCTTCATGGGTGCGTTAGGCATGTCGATCAATATGATCTCGCTTTTCGGTTTTATTCTTGCGATTGGTATCGTGGTTGATAACGCTATCGTGGTCAGTGAAAATATTTATAAGAACGGAGAACGCGGGCTGCCTGCTATGCAAGCTGCAGTGAAAGGTACGCAGCGGATTGCGGTGCCTGTAATCTTCTCGGCGCTCACGACAATAGTCGCTTTCTGGCCGCTGACACAACTACCCGGCACCTTGGGCAAGTTTCTGACCGATATCCCAATCGTCGTGATTGTTGTTCTTAGCCTATCTCTTTTGCAGGCGCTGCTAATCCTGCCACGCAACCTATCGCGCTTGGACGTCTCGCCAAGCTATCGTCCAAACATTGTGTTTCGTTTGTTGAATGTCATCCGGTCAGGCGTTGATGCGGTGTTACAATGGTTCATTCGCATTCCACTTGATGCTGTTTTGCGGTTCACGACCAAGGGGTTTGCTATTCTGATCCCAATAGCATTGTCGGTCGCAATGATGATCATGACTGTTGGGCTTTTGTCTTTTGGCTATGTGAAATTCAACTTTTTCCCGTCAATCGATAGTGACTTTGTCACCGCTAGCATCGAAATGAACGACGGCACCACTTTCCAGATGACCCAAAAAGTC
>JBLILC010000095.1:0-10419 GCA_047635635.1 Octadecabacter sp.
GACACGCCCATGCCTGTTGCCCGCCCCGAACGCATCCACCTCCACTGGAGCAACAGCGATGACGGGTTAGCGGCCGCATTCTTTGATGGAATTCTTGCTCGTTGCATTCAGCATGAAATTGACCATCTGAACGGCACTGTGATTTTTGACCATCAAACGCCTCAAGCTCGGGCCAAATTGGAAGCCGCCTATGTCTCATAGACCGTTTATTTTATGGCCCGCTAAGGTCCTGCGTGCCCCCGCCGTTGAGGTGCTCAAGATCACTGACGACATTCGCGCCCTTTGGGATGAAATGATTAGCGCGATGGACGCAATGCCAGGTGTTGGCCTCGCGGCACCACAATTAGGTGTGTCCCTGCGATTGGCTGTCGTGGATGCATCCGACAAGCGGGGGCAAGCGATCCGCATGGCTAATCCAACTATTCTACACGCATCACATGAACTGCGCCTACACGAAGAAGCCTCACCTAATTTACCTGGAATGTCCGCATCGCTTGAACGGCCACGCGCTGTGACAGTGCGGTTCATGAACGAAGCAGGCACTTATGATCGTCACGATTTTGTAGGCATTTGGGCGACCAGTGTGCAGCACCAGATTGATCATCTGGACGGTAAAATGTATTTCGACCGCCTTAGCCGCATTAAACGCGATATGCTGCTAAAAAAAGCCCGTAAATTAATCGGGTGAACTGTTGATAAGCGGCCCTTCTGGGACCGTTTTTTTTGGTCAGATAAAGGGCAAAATATGCGTATTGTTTTTATGGGAACTCCTGATTTTTCTGTGCCTATACTAGATGCACTTTTGGATGCGGGTCACAATATATGTGCCGTCTATTCTCAACCCTCGAGACCCGCGGGACGAGGCAAAAAGGATCGTCCTAACCCTGTGCAAGCGCGCGCCGAAGTCTTAGGGCTAAATGTTCGGACACCAACATCGCTAAAAGACCTTGACGTACAGGCAGATTTTGCGGCTCTCAACGCAGATATAGCCATTGTTGTGGCCTATGGCCTAATCTTACCTCAAGTCGTATTGGACGCTCCAGCGATGGGCTGCCTAAATATTCATGCCTCGTTGTTGCCACGTTGGCGTGGCGCCGCACCAATTCACCGTGCGATCATGGCGGCGGATACGCAAACTGGGGTGTGTATTATGCAAATGGACGCTGGCCTCGACACCGGTGCGGTTTTTTTGCGCCGCGAAATTACGATCAAAAGAGAAGAAACGACTGGTGAACTCCACGACAGACTTTCCAACCTGGGTGCATGCGCAATTACAGATGTACTGGCTGCACTCCCAAACCTAATACCAATTGCCCAAATGGGCACAGGCATCACCTACGCCGCCAAAATCGATAAAGCTGAAGCGCGCATTGAATGGTCCAAACCCGCAACCGAAATTATTAATCAGATTAATGGGTTGTCTCCCTTTCCAGGGGCTTGGTCACAGGCGGATGGAGAGCGCATTAAGTTTCTCAAAGCTGGTGCCACAGACATAAATCTCCCTGCGGGGCAGATCTCTATATATGATGGAGAATTTATAGTTGGGACTGGAGATGGTGGGATTCTCATTCACATGCTGCAACGCGCTGGAAAGAAAGTAGCCGTTACGCGTGAGGTCGTACAAGGTTGGACACCACCTACGCATTTTGACTGATTTTTGTTGCTCTGTGAAATCGAGTTACTCGCCGACCACACGCATAAAACTTAGCGTTTAAATGGTGCCATTCCCGCCCGTGCCAACTCGTCGGCGCGTTCATTTTCCGGGTGTCCTGCATGCCCTTTGACCCACTTCCAGGTCACATCATGACGATTGCGCGCAGCGTCAAGCCGTTGCCAAAGATCGATATTTTTGATTTCACCACCCTTCTTTTGCCAGCCTTTTGCTTTCCAGCCATAAATCCATTTTGTGATACCGTCTTTGACGTACGAACTGTCCGTCACGACGGTCAATTTTGATGGTCCCGAGAGAGCTTCTAGCGCATTTATCGCAGCCAAAAGTTCCATCCGATTGTTGGTGGTATGGGCCTCGCCGCCCTTAAGATCACGCTCTTTTACAACAACATCGCCCTCAAGCGCGATCAAAACTGCACCCCAGCCGCCGGGGCCGGGATTACCGCTGCAAGCTCCGTCTGTATAAGCAAATAAGTTGTGCATCAGGATTTCCGCGCCAGTATAATTATCCATGGGTCGTTCGTGCCTGCCAAGCCGACGTCGCTGCCCATCTTTGTGGTCATAACGTCAAAACCTGCATTCTGTAAAAAATACACTAACTCGGCTTTTTCGACAAAGGTATACAGCCGCTCCAAACGGTCGCGCTTGTTCCCGGTTCCAGCCTTCATCCCGACATGTAAATGCCCGCCAACCCTCAACGCGCGTGCAATAGCAGTGAAGTGACCTGCAAGTTTTTCACGCGGTGCATGCAGCAGTGAAAAATTCGCCCAGACCCCATCGTAATCGTTGGCTGCGTTCATGTCATCAAACGTCGCAACCCGAGCATTGACACCTTTATGCTGCGCGAACCTTACCATTTCAGGCGACGCATCAATGGCGTCAACATCTAGCCCCACCTGCATCATTAGATGGGCAGATCCGCCCGGTCCGCAGCCCAAATCCAGCACGCGTCCACCCGTAGGTATAGCCGCAATGAATTTCACCAAATGAGATCCAGCCTTGCTATTGTGATCAACCTTTGCCGCATAATCGGAGGCATTCTCATTGTACACGGTCAGTGTTTTCTTATCGACGCTCATAGCACTACTGGAAGTAAACAAATTAACACAATCCCCGTTGCTGGAATTCGTAATTTCATCCACCAGCGCGGCGCGAGGCCCCAGCCCCAGAATGCAAAATCTAGCGCCAATACAGCAGTAAAACCTACAATTAGGTTTATTCCCGCCGATACTGGCCCCCCCCCAACCATTGAAAACGCCCAAAGTGCAGGCAGGACTGAAAGTACATATCCGGTTGCAGCCTGCCCGCCCGTCGCCTTAGTTGCAAAGCCCCAAAGCACACCAGACATAAACGACAAGATGACTGTTCCATAGGCCAATCCAACGTAAGGCCCAATAAACCGTGGCCCAATCAAATCCACGGTCAATTGCATTGCGACAGGACTATAGATTGTGACGACACCCCAAATGAACGGCAACAGACCTGCAAGGCTTATAATTAAAGCAGATTTTGGAACGCCTGCAAGCCTCACACTGTCTCTCGCAGTACACGTGGAACTTTAAATTCAACGTTTTCTACGGCTGTTTCGATTAGTTCAATGGTAACGTTATAGCGTGCCTTAAAAGCGTCAATCACTTCATTAATCAGAACTTCGGGCGCAGAAGCGCCTGCGGTGATGCCAATACTTTTAATGCCGTCTAAGCTGCGCCAATCAATGTCCACGCCGCGCATCACCAATTGGCTGTAGTCGCAACCGGCTTTGCGACCAACCTCGACCAATCGTTGAGAGTTTGATGAATTAGGGGCACCTACAACAAGCATCGCATCTGCGAATGGTGCCATAGCCTTGACCGCTTCTTGGCGATTGGTAGTGGCATAACAAATATCTTCTTTGTGTGGTCCAACAATCGTTGGGAACCTTAAGTTGAGCGCTGCAACGATGTCTGCAGTATCATCGACCGATAATGTCGTCTGTGTCACAAACGCTAACTGCGCTGGGTCGCGTACAGACACGCGTGCAACGTCAGAAACTGTTTCCACCAACAACACTTCGCCCTCGGGCAATTGCCCCATTGTACCAACGGTTTCGGGATGGCCTTCATGTCCGATCATGATTATTTGTAAACCGTTTTCGGAATGGCGTTGGGCTTCGATGTGGACTTTAGATACAAGCGGGCAGGTGGCATCCACAAAAATCATTTCGCGCGCTGCTGCTTCTGCTGGTACTGCCTTGGGAACACCGTGGGCAGAAAAGATTACTGGGCGATCATTGGGGCAGTCTTCCAGCTCTTCAACAAAAACCGCACCCTTTCCGCGTAGGTCATCAACAACAAATTTATTGTGCACAATTTCATGGCGTACGTAGACGGGCGCGCCCCATTTTTCCAACGCTAGTTCAACAATCTTTATAGCGCGGTCGACTCCAGCGCAAAATCCGCGTGGCGCAGCCAGATAAAGAGTGAGGGGTGGTTTTGTCATGAAAAAAACTCCGTTACCTCACAACGTATGCTCCGACGTCGCTATGGTCTAGTGCTCGCGACCTGAAACGGGCGCCCGATTTAAACTCTATTCACAGAATTATTAATCATGGGCTAATTCAGGTTCAGATTTGGGCTCGTTTCCCTCGCATGGTGCCTCACGGGTCGGGCGGCCTATGACGTCACGTAATTCATCTAGTTCGATGAAATTATCGCATTGGCGTCGCAGTTCATCGGCGATCATCGGCGGCTGGCTCCGAATTGTTGATACAACAGATACCCGAACGCCTTTGCGTTGCAGAGATTCTACTAACGGGCGAAAGTCACCATCACCTGAAAAAATTACAATGTGATCCACATGGGAGGCCAATTCCATCGCATCCACGGCAAGTTCAATGTCCATGTTACCTTTGATCTTACGCCGCCCCATTGAGTCTGTGAACTCTTTTGCAGGCTTGGTAACCATGGTGAAGCCGTTGTAGTTCAACCAGTCTACCAGCGGGCGGATTGGTGAATATTCATCATTTTCAAGCAGCGCAGTATAATAAAACGCACGCAACATCTTGCCACGGCGCATAAATTCGGTTCGCAACAATTTGAAGTCGACATCGAACCCCAAAGACTTGGCTGCTGCATACAAATTAGACCCATCAATAAACAACGCGAGTTTCTCGTCACGATAAAACATTAAAATAGTCCTTTTAAACGGCATGAATCGATGTAATTATTTCGAAAATTCTTTAAATGTTAATTTGTAATATAGGTAGTTTTACTGTGTTGAAACATAAGCAAAACATATCTTTTGATACCGCACTTGTGGCTATAGGTGCAAATTTATGGTCGCACGCTGGAAGCCCCGAATCAACCGTTCGTGCAGCAATTGCCGCGATTCAGGCTAAATTTACTCAATGTTGTGTAAGTAGCATTTATCATACGCCATGCTTTCCCGCAGGTTCTGGCCCCGATTTTATTAACGCAGCCTGCATCTTCAGCAGCGCCCTACCCGCAGCAGATATTCTTGAAGTTCTGCACCAGATAGAAGGAAATTTTGGTCGAAAGCGATCTTTGCGTTGGGGGCAACGGACACTTGATCTTGACCTCATCGCCCACGGTGACAACATTCTACCTGACAAGTTGACGCACGATTACTGGCGCGCACTTACGCTTGAAATTCAAAAGACCGAAACACCCGATATACTGATTTTACCGCACCCTCGCGTGCAAGACCGTGCTTTTGTGCTGGTACCATTGGCCGATATAGCCCCTAACTGGGTTCACCCATTGCTTAATCAAAGCGTCACCGAAATGCTCGCATGTTTGCCTTTAACTGAACGTGCAGATGTTAAGGTAATTTGACACCTTAAACTACAGTTTCGAATCGGGTTGTCTTATACCTGTCAAGAGATTAGTAAGCACTTTCTAAAGCCCTATATACTGACTGATTGGAGAGCCCATGGCCCGCGTGACCGTTGAAGACTGCGTTGACAAGGTTCCGAACCGTTTTGAGCTGGTGATGCTTGCTGCACATCGGGCACGTGAAATCTCCGCTGGTGGTGCGCTGACGGTTCCACGCGATAATGACAAAAACCCTGTTGTGTCATTGCGTGAGATCGCAGAAGAAACTCAAACTGCTTCTGATCTGCGCGAACGTATGATCGAAGCTAACCAGACCCAAATCGAGGTCGATGAACCCGAAGAAGATTCTATGGCTCTTCTGATGGGCGGCAGCTCTCCTGAGTCTGACAAGCCTGCAGAAGACGACTTGTCAGAAGAAAAGTTGCTTCGCGCATTAATGGAAGCACAAGGCCAAAAGTAAGGTCTTAAATAAAGGTGGCCCGAACGGCATGACCAGCATGATCACATCTGACGATTTGATTGCGCTGGTCTTTACTTACAATCCTAAGACAAACGCTAAATTGATAGCAGATGCTTACACATTTTGTGTAAAAATGCATGATGGCCAATTTCGTCACTCTGGCGAGCCATATTTTACGCACCCTTTTGCTGTTGCCGCAATTCTTGCTGAGCAGCAGATGGATGATGCAACAATCATTACAGCCTTACTGCATGACACAATTGAAGATACCAAGGCAACCTACAGCGAAGTTGAGGTCCGTTTTGGTAGTGAAATTGCTGAATTAGTAGATGGTGTCACCAAGCTGACAAACCTTCAGCTCAGCTCTTATGAAACCAAACAGGCCGAAAATTTCCGAAAATTATTCATGGCAACCTCACGAGATTTGCGAGTGACGCTGGTGAAGCTTGCCGACCGTTTGCACAACATGCGCACAATAAAATCCATGCGCGACGCTAAGCAGGCTCAGAAAGCCCGTGAAACTATGGATATCTACGCACCGCTTGCAGGCCGTATGGGTATGCAATGGATGCGTGAGGAACTCGAAGATCTTGCGTTTCGTGTTCTCAACCCCGAGGGCCGCAATTCCATCATCCGCCGTTTTATCACTTTGCAACGTGAAACTGGTGATGTGATTGAGAAGATCCAGATTGATATGGAACATGAGATGGATAAGGCGGGCCTTGTCGTCGACATTTATGGCCGCGCAAAAAAGCCTTATTCGATCTGGCGAAAGATGCAAGAAAAGGATCAAGGCTTCTCGCGCTTGTCCGACATTTATGGTTTCCGTGTCATCACCCAAACTGAAGCGGACTGTTACGCAGCTTTGGGCGCAATTCATCAACGCTGGTCCGCTGTGCCGGGTCGGTTCAAAGACTACATAAGTCAAGCGAAAACCAACGGATACCGATCCCTACACACCACCGTGTCTGGACGAGACGGTAAGCGCGTTGAAGTCCAGATACGCACGGTCGAAATGCACGAAGTTGCTGAAGCAGGTGTAGCCGCACATTGGTCTTATCGCGATGGTATCAGAACTGAAAACCGATTTGCTGTCGATCCAGCACGCTGGATAGAGCAACTTACAGAACATCTCGATGAAGACCATGACCACGATGAATTCCTCGATATGGTCAAACTGGAAATGTATCAGGACCAGGTGTTCTGCTTCACCCCTAAAGGTGATGTGATTAAATTACCACGCGGCGCCACTCCTATTGATTTCGCCTATGCCATTCACACCCGGATTGGCCATGCCTGCGTTGGTGCCAAGATTGATGGAATGCGAGTACCCCTTTGGACTCGTGTGAAAAATGGCCAATCGGTTGATATTATCACGGCGGAGGGCCAGACTCCGCAAGCCACATGGATCGATATTGCCGTAACTGGCCGCGCTAAAACTGCGATCCGTAGGGCACTCCGTGAAGAAGATCGTGAACGCTTTATCCGCTTGGGCCGCGAACTAGTTCGTGGCGCGTTTGAAAATATTGACAAGAAAGCGACAGATAAAGCGCTTAAAACCGCGGCCAAATCTCTTGGCCTTGGTGATCTCGATGATCTTCTGGAACGGGTTGGATCCGCTGAAATTACATCGCGCGAAGTTGTATCCGCGATACACCCCGAACTTGTCAAATCAGTCGGCCATGAAATTGAAGCTCGCCGCGCGGTTATCGGACTTGAGGTGGACCAGTCCCATCGCCGTGCTCAGTGCTGCCAGCCGGTTCCTGGTGAACGCATCGTCGGTATCACATATCGTGGCCAAGGGGTCGTTGTGCACACCATCGATTGTGGTGTTCTGGTGGATTATGAGGATAGTCCGGACCGTTGGATCGATCTGCACTGGCAAGAAGGCACTCATTCGCGAACCAACACAATTACTTTAGAAATGACAATCACAAACGATGCGGGCGTCTTGGGTGGAATTTGCACACTTATTGGGGAAAAGGGTGCCAACATCTCCGATTTGGTGTTCATTGACCGCAAACCGGATTACTTCCGATTGTTGATCGAGGTTGACCTGCGCGATGTAGAACATATGCATATCATCATGACCGCGCTTGAGGCTGACAGCAATGTCGCAGCAATTGCGCGTCACCGCGATCCTGATCGTGCAGGGCAGATTGAACGTCAAGGCTAATGGGCGCGAGCCTGAGTTGAAAATAGGGGTATTAGGTGGTCTTCAGGCGCCGAGACAAGCGACCGCTTTGGCGTGTGTTGCTGGAACTGATCTGGCCACGCGGTGGCTGGAGCCGTGCTGCTCAGTACGTCAAACACCGTGTTCGCCGTCTACCTGATACTCCTGAAAAGATATCACGCGGAATCTGGGCTGGAGTTTTTACATCCTTCACACCGTTTTACGGCCTCCATTTCATTATTGCTGGATTTATTGCAATGATTATGCGCGGGAACATTCTTGCTTCGCTGATGGGGACGTTTTTTGGAAATCCGTTGACTTATATCCCCATCGCTTACTCTGCACTTGCGACAGGGCATTGGCTGCTTGGTTCGCGACTTGACCACACCTTATTGGAAGGGCCACGCGACCCTAACTTTTGTAGTATTGGGTGCCAGTTCAAAAACGCAGGCAGTGATTTATTACATAATTTCAGTGTTATGTTTACAGATGAAAGGGCGGACTGGCACGGTCTGCTAGCCTTTAACACTGAAGTTTTCTATCCCTATCTTGTAGGTGGCGTCATCCCTGGCATCGTAGCGTCCACCATCGCATACTACGTTTGTGTCCCTATAATCAGGGCTTATCAAAATAGCCGACGGAAGGCTTTACGCGCTAAACTCAGCCAACTGAAGAATCCTACTGACGGCGAATAAATCCTGCGGTACTATGATGCCAGTAGAAGGAATCTATTATGTCCAAATTACGTTTAGGTGTAAATATTGACCACGTGGCAACCGTGAGAAATGCGCGCGGTGGAGATACCCCTGATCCGGTGCGAGCCGCCGTGATGGCCCAAGACGCTGGTGCCGACGGCATTACTGCTCATCTGCGCGAAGATCGTCGTCACATCGGGGACGCTGACATCGATGCCTTAATGGATGCGCTCGTTATCCCGCTAAATTTCGAAATGGCTGCCACAGCAGAAATGCAAAAAATTGCCTTGCGCCACAAACCCCATGCAGTCTGCATCGTCCCAGAAAAACGTGAGGAGAGGACGACCGAAGGTGGGCTCGAAGTTGCGCGTGAAGAAAATCACCTTGCTCACTTTATCGCTCCTTTGCGCGATGCTGGTTGCCGCGTTTCTATTTTCATTGCTGCTGATCAACGCCAAATTGAAGCCGCACATCGCATTGGTGCTCAGATTATCGAACTTCATACCGGTGCTTATTGCGACGCGCACGCGAGGGGTGATTTTGCCACCCGCGACGCGGAAATCGAAAAGATGCGTGATATGGCAGCCCTCGCCCTGTCGCTCGGCCTCGAAGTCCACGCTGGGCATGGGCTGACATATGACACAGTTAAGCCAATAGCCATATTTCCTGAGATTATGGAGCTTAACATTGGGCATTTCCTGATCGGCGAATCGATCTTCCGTGGCTTGCAACCTGCCATTGCCGAGATGCGTCGCCTCATGGATGAAGTGCGAGAGTAAGCTATGGTTGAAGGATGAATTTATGATCCTCGGTATTGGTACGGATTTAGCAAACATCGAACGAATTCAGGGCACTCTGGATAGATTTGGGGAACGTTTTCGCAGCCGGGTGTTCACTGATATCGAGCAAGTCAAGGCTGAAAGCCGCAAAGATATTGCGGGCACTTATGCCAAACGCTGGGCAGCCAAAGAAGCTTGTTCCAAGGCGCTCGGCACTGGTCTTCGAATGGGTATTTCGTGGAAAGACATGGCCGTTACGAATCTGCATACAGGGCAGCCAGTAATGGCAGTCACGGGTTGGGCCGAGCAGCGGCTGGCCGATATGACCCCTGCGGGTCATGACGCGATAATCCATGTCACCTTAACAGACGACCATCCGTGGGCGCAGGCTTTTGTCGTCATTGAAGCGAGGCCCCATTCAAATAAGGATACTTTGGGTTGACTTGACGCGACCTGACGCGCACATAACCTAAACTTTTATTGACCTTAAGACGTTAGGGACGACCTGTGTGGGCATCCATTAAAGAGACATTTAAAACAGTAGTTTATGCACTGCTGATAGCGGGAGTTTTCCGTACGTTCCTGTTCCAGCCATTCTGGATTCCGTCGGGATCAATGAAGGAAACTCTGTTGATCGGTGATTTCCTGTTTGTGAATAAAATGGCATACGGTTATTCTTACGCCTCCTGTCCATCAATCGTTATCCCGCGTTTCGGCATCAACGTTGACGCGGAGGACTTCTGTGGCGTGTTCAAAGATAGTGATGACCGCCTGTTTGGCTCAGACCCTGAGCGCGGCGATGTTGTTG
>JBLILC010000096.1:0-10306 GCA_047635635.1 Octadecabacter sp.
ATATTTTTAGTACCGATAATTGTCTTTTTTTCATAAAATTAGAGATTAAAATATTTAAAAAATTAGGGATGAGATTGTTCCACAGACGATGAACAAAGCAATTTTAAATTTAATGGGTTGCCATACAGCATATGAGTTCTATTTTTTCAAACTAATGGAAAATGCATTTAAATGTTAAAGCAACCGATTATCATTGCCGAAAAAATAGATAAATTTTTTGGGGATTTTCAAGCGCTGACAGATATCAACCTGACCGTTCACGAAGGTGAACGCATGGTTGTTTGTGGGCCTTCTGGTTCTGGAAAATCGACTCTCATACGTTGCTTTAATGGTCTTGAAAACTTTGATGCAGGTCACCTAGCCGTAAACGGCGTAGAACTTTACGAAGATGCCCCACAAATACGCCAATTGCGTCAAAATGTTGGAATGGTGTTTCAGCAATTCAACCTGTTCCCACACCTGACGGTATTAGAAAACCTTACAATTGGTCCGATCAAAGTGCATAGATTGAACCGCAAAGATGCCGAAACAACGGCTTTTCATTATCTTGATCGTGTTCGCATACCTGAACAGGCAAACAAACGGCCAGCGCAATTGTCAGGCGGTCAGCAACAACGTGTCGCAATCGCACGTGCTTTATGTATGAAACCTAAAATTATGTTGTTTGATGAACCTACTTCTTCACTAGACCCCGAAATGATCGGTGAGGTACTCGATGTAATGGTTGAGCTTGCTGACACAGGCATGACCATGGTTGTCGTAACCCACGAAATGGGCTTTGCGCGAAAAGTAGCAGACACAATGGTTTTTATGGAAAACGGGAAAATCGTTGAGGTATCACCACCAAAGACATTTTTTACCAATCCGAAAAGTGCGCGAGCACGGGTGTTTCTTAGTCAAATTTTGGAACACTAATTGATGAACACATCCCGTCCAATTACAGCCCGACGCGTATTTAACACTTTTCCAGTGGCGTTTGGTCTGTACGCTTTCATTCTTGGGATGATTGCGTTGGTGTCTTACAATGGCGCCAAGCATATGGGCTATAACTGGCAATGGTACCAGATTCCTAAGTACTTTTACACATATACGGATAATGGGTTTCAATCTGGTGAAATCATCACTGGTCTGTGGGCAACAATAGTATTATCCGGGATTTCCTTCAGTCTGGCCGTAGTACTGGGCCTAATCATTGCTTTATTACGTTTGTCCGGTCTCGTCGTAGGTAAAGGCGTTTCGGTTATATATTTGGAATTTGTCCGGAATATACCACTTCTAGTACTGCTGTACCTATTCTATTATGTACTCGGGCCAGTTTTCGGGCTTGGACGTTGGATTTCTGCTGTGTTGACGTTGGCAGTCTTTCATTCAGCCCTGATTTCCGAAATCTTCCGCGCAGGCATAAATTCAGTCGCCACAGGCCAGTCAGAAGCGGCAGCATCCATTGGGATGAGCCGCGCACAAGCA
Organism: Octadecabacter sp.; assembly: GCA_047635635.1. Taxonomy (GTDB): domain Bacteria; phylum Pseudomonadota; class Alphaproteobacteria; order Rhodobacterales; family Rhodobacteraceae; genus Octadecabacter. The sequence continues at coordinate 1,468 of JBLILC010000096.1, forward strand.
TATCGCTACATCATCCTGCCACAATCAGTGCGGTTCATGTTGCCACCCTTGTTTGGCGAAGTCGTACATCTAATCAAATCATCAGCTATTGTAAGTGTCATCGCAGTGACCGAACTGACGACAACTGGGCGTAACATTATCTCAGACACTTATATGAGTTTCGAAATCTGGTTCACCATCGCGATCGTCTATATGGCCCTCACTCTCGTCCTGTCGTTTGGCCTTTCCACTATTGAACGACGTTTTAAACCTCAAACCTAAAGGAATATTTTATGTCAACTACACGCAGAAAAATCATGTCAAACACGCTGGGACTGGCCTTTGCAGCCTTAACAAGCACTGTTTTTACATTGCCAGCTATGGCGCAGAGCACTACTCAAATACTCAGCTCTGAATCTGTCATCGAAACAATCAAACAAGATGGCGTAATCCGTATCGGCCTGTCGATCTTCACCCCATGGTCCATGCGTGACCTTAATGGTGAGTTAATCGGCTTTGAATTGGATGTGGGCCGCGCATTAGCGGAAGACATGGGCGTCGAAGTTGAATTCGTCCCAACCGCGTGGGACGGTATCATCCCACAACTAGTTTCTGGCAACTTTGATGTCATCATTTCTGGTATGTCGATTACGCCCGCCCGTAACCTCACGATTAATTTTTCTGACCCTTACGCTTACTCTGGCCTGACCATTCTGTCTAACACAGCCATAACTGACGGTTTTACTCTTGAAGATTATAACTCCGAAGATGTTACATTCGCGGCACGTCGTGGTGGCACACCCGCTACGACCATCGCACAACTGTTCCCAAATGCCACGTTATTGTTGTTTGACGAGGATGGTGCCGCTACACAAGAAGTTCTAAACGGTAATGCACACGCCACCATGTCTGCAGAACCAACACCTTCCATCGAAGCGCGCCGTTACTCAGATACGGTATCAGTACCGTTTGATACGCCTTTCTTGGCAACTGGCGAAGGATTTGCTGTGCGCAAAGGCGACATTGATGCGTTAAACTTCTTTAACAATTGGATAACTGTGCGCCATGCCAGCGGTTGGCTGAAAGAACGGAACGATTACTGGTTTAAGGGTGACGATTGGATGTCCTTAGTCGCCCAATAGAAGAATAAAGCGTGCCTTTATTCTTAAAGAAACTGCGCTGGCTGGACTGGTTGATCCTCGCCATATTGGTGGGGGTCGCTGGCTTTGTCGGTCTACGCATGCAAGGTGCGTTAAATTACGAGTGGCGCTGGCACCTAATTCCAGATTACATCATTCGTTATCGTGATGATCGCCAGGAATGGTTTGCAAATCTTTTGTTGCAGGGTTTGTTTGCCACCATCCGGATCAGTATTTATGCCAGTATTCTTGCGCTTCTCCTAGGCACAATTCTTGGGATTGCGCGTTGTTCAGAAAATCTTACGATACGACTTTTAGCGCGTACTTATCTCGAATTTCTGCGTAACATCCCCCCAATTGTAATCATCTTCATCTTCTTTTTTTTCCTATCCCAGCAGCTTATCGATGCTCTAAATCTAAACGCGTGGTCGCGCGATATTGCACGTGGTAATAACGCCAATATCTGGGAGTTTTTCTTTGGTGAAATGCGCCGTTTTCCGTCAATGATTTCAGGGGTCATAGTACTCGCGATGTTCGAGGCGGCCTTCGTTGGTGAAATTGTACGCGCAGGCATTCAATCCGTCGTCAAAGGCCAACGAGAAGCGGCGCGCGCAGTTGGCATGACACGTTTTCAAGAAATGCGTTACATTGTATTACCGCAAGCATTGCGTAAGGTACTTCCGCCAATGGCTAACCAGTTTATCACTCTGATTAAAGACAGTTCAATTATATCACTTATTTCGGTGCAGGAACTTACCTTCAAGACGGTGGAACTCGTTGCCTCTACCCGACTGATATTCGAGGCTTGGCTTACAACGGCTGCTTTCTATTTTATTTTGTGTTTTGGGCTGTCGATGCTTTTTAAAAGGTTAGAAAAATCTTGATCAGGTGGATTTTTAACACAGATCTTGTTGTCAAGCTCAGCTATATGCAACCATCCGACTCCTGTCTGAGCCATGCTCGCGTATTGAATATGCAATGATCCACAATGAGCTAAGAACGATCCCAAAGCTAAGCCAGTCACGCCTTATAGAAAATACTAATCAGAAGCATAAAAATAAACTCCATACTGAAAACGTATCAATAAATAAAAAATCCACAGAGTCCAAAATAATTATTATAGAGCTTGCACGGTCAAAGTTTTAAAAATAACATTATAGACGAAAAAACGCTATTGACACTGCTTGAAACTATATTTTGGGGCGACAATGAAGCTTTTCTGTACATACTCTCAAAAGAATTTTTTTATCCATAAGTAAGAAAATCCTTACAGATCGTTGCTTTCTTTTAAGTCATTTTTTAGATTTATTTCAGAAACAAAACAATGTCTTTGCTTCTACAAATATAGAATACCAAAAATAATCTGCCTGCACATATAATATTTTTCATATTACACAATTATACATTTGATACAGTATACATATTAACGACTAGGGAAATTCGAGTTATACGTAGGTCTTGAATTTGGTTAGGCAGTTAGTTCTTTGTATTTAAAATACATCGGGCTACATTCACTATTAACTATGAATAATTTATACACATCGAATGTATGTGCTCCTTACCAAGTAAATTATCAAGTAACCAACTTTGACTGCAAAAAGTATATAAAATGGCCAAAATACCAAGTGGTTCCTATTAGGCCATAAAGACTACATGATTTTATAACGCAAATCTTATTTTGTTTAATCACTAGCAAGCCCTCTATCAAGCGCCCTAAATAAGTATAAAAAAAATTTAGACGGAATATAAAATGCCACAAGCTACGATCAAACTCATTGACCTGATCCTACCAACCAAGATTGGTACTTACGGCCCCGGTGATACCATGCCAGAAGCGCATGTGCTTGACTTGACCTTGTCGATCGACACATCGATGGTCCTAATCGAAAGCGACGGGATGGAGCATGTTTTTGATTATGATCCACTTATCGCAGAGATCGACCGGTTGGCAAGTGACTGCCATTATGACACTCAGGAATGGTTGATAAGCAGAATCGCGCGCGCTTGCGCTTCTTACACAGAAATTACTTCTTTAGTCATTGGCCTACAAAAACACCCAGTCCGTGATGGAAGTGGCACATTAGGTGTGCGCCTCGAACTCAACATAAATGACCTTTTTAAACTGCGCTAATGAGTAGCTCATAAAGCCAATCGAGTGTCTTATCAAAATTAAAATAGGGCTAAAAAATATTTTAATATGACATATTTGTATGCTTGGACTAAGAATTGAAAAATAAAAATTAAGTTATCACCAAACGCCTAAAACGAAGATAAACACATTGTGTTGATTGATCTTTTAGTCCGCAAATTAGACGCTTGTGTACAATGCAGAAAAAGTACCCTGCCCTTTGCCACATTAGACTTTGAAGAAATTACACTGAGTTGCAACTTGAGATCCTTTTAGAATAAATCATCTAACATCAAGTCAAAACATAAGGACTAGAAAAACACATTTTTTAAATAACTAGGTATCTTTTGAAGATAACTTTTAACTTTTTCTTGGTGAAGTGAGAGAAAATAAAAGATTGAGAAATAGTGTTTCCCCCTCCAACTGAATAGATAATAGTCAAAATTTCAAAGGACGAGACATCACCTGCCTTTTTTGACATAATTTTTGATTACAAAGGGGCTTATTTGCAGAAATCAGCTACAAAAACTTATATCGCGAATTCAGAATGAAAGTGTGAGGTCATGATCAGCAAGACACCTACCCCATACAAGATCAAGATCTGGTCGAACTATAAAAGAGCGTAGAAGTAGCGCGTACACTATTAATTGAGTTTGAAGCTGAGATGTAGCGGAAGGCGAAGCCTTTAGGCCATCGCGTATAGCAGCAATTCTATAGCAATGCGGCAACCAAAACTTGACTGACCATCAAAATACAATTTGACAAGCCATTGTGGCAAACAACCGAGTAGTTGAAAAACCCTGTTGTAATTGGTTTGGAATGGACAGCGTCTGACATTAGTGTTTTGTGTCTACCACTGTCCTGTAATCGAAATACAGTCTCTATAGAGAGTGCAAAGGACGGCCTGTGTCGCACTTCCAACCAAGGGTCAACGGGACCATTGTACCTTCTGATCCCCACTCATGAATTATGAGCAAACCACTGCGGGGCAGTGGACAGCACTGGCATCAAATCAGAGGGCGAAGTGGCATGGAACGCTCTTAAGCATGGTGGCCAAATCGCCATCTCTAAGATGAATAAATGTAGGGATCTATTAAAAAGATTTAAAAATACGCGCTACCGAAGCGATGAATAGCAACATTGGTTATGTACCTGTACTCCTTAACTTACTGAATAAGTTTCAGAGCACTAGATAATTGGAAGTGTTACAACAAATGGTGCATACGGTACACACAGATGCCTCAATCCGATTACCGCTCGCAAGGATTATGTGATTATTTCATCGCGTAAGAAAGCCAAGTTGTGGAAACCTTTCCCACGAAGTAAGTGTGCGAAAATGCATTATCTGAAATTTCTTAGCCAAAGCTCTCTGCACGAGATTTCAGCCAGAAAATTTCCAAGATCAGCATCTACTCGGCATTTTTCTATGCCTTAAGTGCACTTCGAACTCCCCAAACAGAGGCTGTTAGCAAAATTTATCTGAGAAAGGGGGGAGCATGACCTCTAGGTGATTTTGAGACATAGCCGTACAATACGCTTCACTCAGCTTTTGCTCGTCGCAGCTGCAGAACAACAATTGGTAGCATTAAAACGAGACCAACTGCCATCGTCGCCAGGCCTGGAGCAATAAACAAAAATGATACCAGTGCTACCCACCATCTTTCCCATTTTTTTAGCGGAACGAACAGGTAGCCCGAGAACGCCACGCCAAGTGATGCGATCCCAAGCATCGCTCCAAGGAGAGTTACCGAAAATAACCACCAAGTAAATCCGTCTGCAACCAATAATAATGCAGGAGAATAGACAAATACGAACGGCACAAGCGCTTTAGCGATGCCAAGTCGGAACGCTGTGTTGCCAGTCTTAAAAGGGTTTGACCCAGCGATCCCTGCCGCAGCGTAGGCCGCAAGCGCAACGGGAGGTGTGATATCCGCCAATACCCCGTAATAGAAAACAAAGAAGTGCGCAACGAGCGGTTCCACTTGTAACTGCGCCAAAGCAGGAGCGGCAACAGCAACAAGGATTATATAAGTTGCTGTCGTAGGGATTCCTGCACCCATAATGATGCAAGAAAATGCTATTAGAATCAAAGACGTGAATAACGTCCATTGACCAACAGTAAAGTATCCCAGTACAGGAAGCGAACTAAAAAATATACCGATGTCGGTTGCAGTTTGGACAACAACGTAGCCAAGACGAAATCCAACGCCTGTTAGCGTCACAACTCCCACAACAACGCCAACTGTCGCCGCAGCTGCACCCACGGCCAGAGTGTTCTTAGCACCCGCTGCAAGAGAAGCCCACAGATCTGGAATTGTCAGACGATGGATGGGATTCAAAAAGCCAACAACAACACAGGCAATGATCCCGTAGACAGCGGCAAAATCCGGCGTGCGTCCTGATAAAATAAAATAAACAAGTATGATGAGTGGTATCAGGCTAAGCCAATGATCACGAAGTACAACACCTAATTTCGGCAGTTCTTCGGCGCGAAGACCACGCAAACCCAGCTTCTTGGCCTCAAGGTGGACCATAATAAAAATGCCAAAATAGTGTAGCAAAGCTGGAAACAGCGCAGCAGCCAATACATCGCGAAGTGGGATTTCCAGATATTCGACCATGATAAACGCCGCGGCACCCAAAATTGGTGGTGTGATCTGCCCACCAGTAGATGACGTCGCCTCAACTGCGGCAGCAAAATGCGCTGGGTATCCAACCTTTTTCATCGCCGGAATTGTTAGCGCACCCGTCGTCACAGTATTAGCAATAGACGACCCTGATATGGTGCCCATGAACGCGCTGGAAAAAATTGCAACTTTCGCAGGTCCACCAGAGTAACGCCCAGCAATGACCAATGCGATGTCGATGAACAATTGCCCAAGACCAATGCGCGTCGCCAGAACGCCAAATAATATAAATAAAAATACATACTTTGCCATTACGCCAATCGCGATGCCATAAATCCCCTGATTGGTCATATAAAGATGGTTGATAATTCCAAGCCATGATGAGCCACCATGTTTTAACGCACCTGGCATCCATGGTCCAAAATACGCAAAGCCAATGAACAGTAGGCCAATAATCGGCAAGGTCGGACCAATACTGCGCCGTGTTGCTTCAAGCGTTAGAATTAACAGGCAAGAGCCCATAAAGATATCTGAGGGTGAGGGATTACCAACTCTTTTAGCCAATGCTTCAGGGGGTAAAAGCGGCAAATACATTGCGGCTGCCATCGCCAGCATAGCCAGCACAACATCAATCAGCGGCACACCGTCAAACCTATACCAAGCCTTAGGCGAGACCATATTGCTGGATTTGCGCAGCCCAAATAGTAGAAATACCAAGCTAAGGACAAATGACAAATGGATGCCACGATGAACAAGTTCACGGATCAAACCAAAACCGGACGCATAGAAATGATAAACCGACATCGCAACCAGCATACCTGCGATCAGCAAGCCGAGCTTTTTGCCAGTGGGGCGAAATGCCGTTTCCGGATCAAATTTCCGCTCAATCTCGGCCAGCTGTTCTAAGGTCAACGCGGGTGTGGTATCAGCTTGAAGATCAGCGGCCATGGCGATAATTCCGTTTATAACGTGTCTCAAGATGAATAATCTCGGGCACGAACGCGCCCGAGATCTATAATGTTAGATCAGCTAATGATTACTTGATCAGGCCTGCTTCGCGATAGAAACGCTCAGCACCTGGGTGCAAAGGAACGCCAACCCCACTCAGGGCTGTTTCCGTTGTTATCGTACTACCTTTAGCATGACCAACGTCAAGCAATGTCCGAGTTTCGTCATTCCATAAGGCAGCTGTGATATTGTAGATCAGCTCTTCGTCCTCGTTCACGGACGTGTACCACTGCGCGCCCACGGCGACCGTGGTGACAGCATCAACCCCTTCATACGTATCAGCAGGAATGTCCGAGGACGCGAAGAAACCATAAGCTTCTGTCAACGCATCCGCACCAGCACCGTCAATTGGCACCAGCTTGATGTCAGCCGCAGATGACAATTCAACCAAAGTACCGGTTGGGTAACCGGCAACCACAAAGAATGCGTCGATGCGGCCATTGCGTAGGGCATCCGCCGCTGCTCCACCTTTAAGAGCTTCAGCTGTCAAATCATCGGTGGACAGCCCGTTGGCCTCGAGGATCAGGTTCGCGTCCACGTAGGTGCCTGAACCTGGTTCATCTAAGGATACGCGTTTACCAGCGAGGTCAGAGACTGAGTTAATACCGCTGTCAGCCAATACGACCAAGTGAATGTGCTCTTCAAACAATGCGGCTATTGTTCGCAATTCAGTCGCGGGAGCACTGCCTTCCATTGTGCCAGTGCCAGTAAACGCCCAATAGGCTACATCTGATTGTGCAAAACCGGAATTACGCAAACCAGAGACAATCGCGTTTAAGTTGTCCACAGAACCACGGGATGAAACAGCAGATGCGATTAACCCGTCAACACCACAAGAGCCGCCTTCACCACACTCACGCGAGCCAGGTGGTTTAGAAATCGCGTTAGCAATAACGCCACCAACAGGATAATATGTATAGGCAGTTCCGCCCGTGCCGATTGTAAAGAACGTCAGCTCTTGGGCCATAGCAGAACTCGTCATGCCAAGAGCCAGAACCGCGCCAATAGCGGCCGTTTTAATCGTATGGATCATGTGATCCTCCCTGAGTTATTTGAGCCTTTTTTCACACTTATTAGTAAGGCTTTTAAAGTTAAGTTATCTCCGTCACGAATGGGTTACAGTCAATTTTAAAATGTTGAAGATCCACAAAAACCTATGATTCCCTCTTCAACAATGCCTCGCTTCAATACAGCAGTCCAATACTGTCTGTTTTTGCATGATCTACGTTACATATCGTAATAGTCGATATAAAATGATTAAAACATTTTGTAGCTGAGGTCTTACAACTTTCCAACACTCTATGTTTGCAAACGATACAAGAGTCACTTTGTTTCACGGAATTACTAGAGGCTGGGTTTTCACTGCCTTAGCCAAATCTAGTCCGTGGACACCGTTCGCGGGATACTCGGTGTCGAGAAGTTATTTAAAATCGCAGCGCAGATTAGATTTCCGCAAACTGCCAATCTGCGGCATCAGTAGCCGGTCACCAACCGGGCCATTTCACTTTATACATCTCAGTTTTGACGCAGCTCCAGCGGTGATAACCAGTAAACCAACCTTGAGAGCACGGCAGAACTAGTCTTCCGTAACACCGCTTCGTTTTGCGCTCAAGGCGTATCTGGCTTTCGCAATCCGGCGTTGAATTTGACACTGAATAGATTTCAAAATATTTAATCTGGGTTAGAAATCAGTGGCCTGGATAGCCTAAGAGCTAATGTTTAAAAATTAGTCAACTCGTTCATTAACGTACACATCAGCCAAACCACCTGGCTACGAATGACAAAACCGAATTAGGCATTTTTCTGATCTAAATATAAAATCTCAATCTATCACCACTTATAACTCAAAGCTAAGCTATGTTCAGCATGACTGATATCCCCTGAACAGCACTCGTAGATATTGGACTTTCGCACAAGTCATTGTTCGTGCCCATTTACAATGACCATATTTAGGAGAA
>JBLILC010000097.1:0-10233 GCA_047635635.1 Octadecabacter sp.
CGCATCTTCAGTGAAAGATTGTACTCAGCCCAGTTCCGGATCTTATACTTCATGGGTATCCAGCTGCCTATAACCACTAGCTATCACGCTGGATTCGTACAGTGAAAACTCGTGACAAAATTTGTGCAATAAAGCTTATTTTGTCTGTAAAAAAATTTTATTCAGATATTAATACATTTAAACGAATTCATTCTTATTATTAAATCCTTAAAAAAGTATATAAATAAAAAATCTTTTAATTAGTGTTACTTCTATATGGACCTCTAAGTACCTAATACAACATATTTATGAACTGATTAAAAAAGAAACTGAAATAGGCTGATTTCATATATTAAGATTTCAAAAATAGTACTTAAAAACTATGCTATTAAATAAACGAGTAAAACTTATATGATAAAAAAGTTTAGCTATTTACACGATTTTGAAATAAACTTTAAAGTTAAATGTACTGACAAAGCTATCAATACACATATGATACAGATACCTGTACAACGTTATTTACTTTTAGTTTTCTTAAAATAAACAATTATTAATAAACAAATATTTTAAGATATAAGTTTCTTGAAAAATACTCGAATAAGTTGAGGTGAGATTGAATTATTGATAAATAAATCCAATACTAATCATTGGTGTAATTAAATCATAAACCTATCATACTTCCGTAGCATTTAAGTATTTTTCACTAATTTTTATATTATAATGAAGCATTTTTACTAACCAATATGAAAAATAATTTTTTAATTCAAACATCTTTACGTTGGGATTTTGATAAAAATTAGACTTGGAATAATTTCATTCAACAGCTAGTAATATTTATTATAATACACAAATATCTATTAAGAAGAATGTTTTATTTTTAGTTTATACTTACAAAAAAGCAAAAAAAGTTAAAAAATTAAAAAAATAAAAAAATATTTTTCTTTTTATTTTATATTATTAATCATATATAAAAATTTTTAAAAGTATTTAATAACTAACATATGAAATTTTTTGGCAATAAAAATTGGATTTAAACATATGTAAGTTGCTCATCCACAAGAGGCTTGCAATTATTATAAAGACGATTTGCCAGTTTTCTAGCCTTTTTACCATGGATGATTGGTCGGCAAGAGTTTGGCAAAAAGCTAAGTAAAAGAAACTTGGGGAACAAAGCCATAATTTCTTCCCTTCCTGCAGCACAAAGACTTTTTTGGGCCTCTAAGCCAAGGTAAAGACTTTCTGCAGGAATTCCGTCTGCAAAGATGATTTCATGCTGATCAAAGAGAATATGATAGTATTTCACATCTACAAAATCATTGGCGATGTCTACCCCATCTATTGCCAGAAGTTGCTTGGCTGCAATCAAAACCTCTGTGTTACCAAACATTCGTTCAGATACTTTAGATGCAATCAAAAGACGGTGCTGAGGTGACACGACCAACTCGCCAACACAGCTCTCAGGGATGACCGCTACCTTACTAATGCGTATAGGCCGTAAGTTTTTATTTTTATTTAGGTCCTGGGCGCTCAGATAACTGTTACCTACCCAGCGGATTCTTTGAAATCCCCTATCCATTGTTTGTATAAGATCGCCAACATTTAAGTCTTCGACAGGTACCTCACCTTTAGCACTTGCGATCATTGTGCCTTGCACAAAACAGACAGGTTTCAAACATTCAGGGATCACCTCTTCAACTGACACAACCTCGATTATCAATGGGACGGTCTCAGTCGAACTTAATCCATCTGTAATTTGCACAGCTTCGAAGGTATAGCTAATTACAGGTCCAGGCCCATGATAATTCAGTGTTGGTTCAAATGTATAGCTTCCGTCGGAATTGATCGTCAGATCACCCTCTGGACGCTCCGCTGTATCACCAACAGTAATTGTATTATTGCCCACTGTGAACGATGTTACAGTTTTTGTTACATTCATATCCAGAACGAAGAGATTCCCATTCAGCTGCGTATCCTCGGGCGTCACAACTGTTTTATCCCCTACTTGAATATGTTCGATCCCAGTAAAGTCCACTGAACCAAGCAAGGTTCCACCTTCTACATCGTATTGATTAACCGTGCCGATTTCTGAATCTGTAGCAGTCGGATCAGCAGATAAATCGTAAACGATGTCTGTAAATCCCAAGCCTTCAACAACAAGAACGTCAAAGTCAGCATTGTCTACGTCTTCGCCACCATCGACCACGTCGCCGTCATCGCCATAAATGACGTCATTCCCTTCGCCTGAGGTAAGAGTGTCGGCCCCAGCCCCTCCATCCAAAACATCCGCACCATCAAAGGTTTCAATATTATCGTCGGCGCTGCCTGTCGTTACATGGAATTCCTCAAAACTTGTAAGGGTCACATCACCAATTGTGCCGCCATAGGTTGCAGCACCTGTAAGAGCACTGACAACAGTTGTGTCATAAGCGGAGTAATCAACAATGAGCCGGTCATTATCGGCACCGGCAGTTAAAACATCTGTACCACCGACAACCTTTACAATGTTTTCCCCAGTGCCAACGGTCACAGTATCATTACCAGTGCCTGTTTCGACAACATCGTTACCAGTGCCTGTCGTTACTGCATTTTTACCACCACCAGTTTGGACATTATTCTCACCGCCCATAGCGGTAACTACGTCGTCAAGGTCGCCAACGACAATGTAATTGTCGCCAGTCCCAGCAGTGACAGCGTTCAAGCCCTCCCCAGCATCAACAAAGTTGTTGCCATTGCCAGCTGTAATCAAATCGACACCGTCACCACCAAGCAGGTAATTATTTCCATTACCAACAGTGATTGCATTCTTAGCACCATCGCCGCCATCGATGCAGTTGTTACCGTTACCAGCGACAAACGTATCAAGGCCAGTGTCGACGCCTTCGCCTCCAGTAATGTGGTTATTCCCATGACCAACGCTGATCGTGTCGGCACCAGTGCCACCACTAATTATATTGTCACCAAATCCGACACCGGTGGCTACGATCGTGTTGACGCCATCCCCCGCAGCAATTTTGTTACTTCCAGTACCGACTGTGATTGTATCAGCATCGTTACCGCTCAGAACGGTGTTGTTTCCATTACCAAGTACTACTGTACTGACGCCAACACCGGTATCCAGATAGTTATTACCACTGCCAAAAGTTAGAGTATCAGCACTAGCTCCTGTCAACACAGTATAATGTTCAAAACCCGACATAGCTGTCGTTCCAAGACTGCTGGAAATGGTGCCCGCAGTTCCTGTGATAGGGGCCGTTGTTGCCTGACTATAATCTACAAACGCTCGGTCATCGCCAAGTCCACCGCTAATAGTATCCTGGCCACCAGTTACGGTGATCGTATTGTCCCCATCATTACCAGCAATATTGTTGTCGTTGCCCACCAAGTCAAAAACACTGATCGGTGCAGATCCAGCAAGAACTAAGCCTGAAACACCATCTTGGAGAGTTAAGACAATGCCTTCCGCTGAGAGTGGCCCGGTGATGGTAATGTCATTTATGCTAATAGCAACGTTTTCAGGACCGTAGCCATCCCCCAAAATTATAGTATTAGGTATGTTAGGGTCCACTGCGGCAAGGGCAAGTGCAACAGTGTCAAAGTCACCAGGCACATTAAAGTCACTCATTTTTCTTGTCTCCAAGGGAATAATAGTGAAAAATTATAATCCAACGCGACGTAAGAATTCAATGAACGCAAGAAGAAGACGGAATTTTACGTATATTTTTATTAAAAATACAGAATTGACGTAATTAGGTAAGTAGCTTCCATAAAGCTCCAAACAGTCTTTTGAAATCCTTAACACCTTCTTTGTTGAATGCGCCAAGGTACGACTTAGGCAAGAATTGTAACAAATCTGCTCCAGACACTTGAGCTAGTTTAGCTAAAGTTAAATTGACTGTTAGAGCTACATTCTGATTATTAATTGATGATAGCAAAGCGCTAAATCAATTTCACTTTTGAACGATATCATCAACTAATTTACTTTAATTATCTGGAATACAATTTGCATTTTATTTTTCACCTAATTATTAATTTAAACTATTTTATCCTTTTTTTACTCATTAACTTACAATCAATATTAAGGAAAGTATTTATAGATTCAGCATAAGAAAGTAGAGCATAGGAAATTTATCATATCCAATTGAGTAGCTGCCTTACACTAATGCTTAATAAATAATTTTTATAAGTGTATATAAATAGTTATAAAATATTTATGTGTATAATTTGGCCCTTTAAACTTTAGTTTCAGAAAACCTGTTTATGTTGACTTGTATGGCACCCTATTTTAATATTATTTTTTAAATTAAACTATTTATTATTTATATGTTAATAACCATATCATAATCTTTCAAAAATATTTTGATCATAATCGCCTTAACTAATATACTTTAAACACATTGAAAAATTAGACTGAAGCTGAATAAATGGAGAAAAAGTTTGATCTAGTATTGGCAGCTGACACTAGACACCGAAAAGAGCGTTGTGCATATTTTAATTATGGGCCATTTTAAACAGATAAAAAAGGGTGCATTTTTACCTTACTACAACACAAGTATCAGCTTCCAAAAAAGGCTGATTACTTATATACTTAACTTTTGGTATGTAGCAGAATTTACAATATAGAAGATCCAAAACAAACTGAATGACGTCAGAAGTAAAGTTTAATAACTGAATAGTAAAATCTATGAGCCCTGCACTATGCAATTAATCAAAGCAATTATGGGCAACAATGCACTGACCTTATTTTTTCGTTTGAACTTAAAAGACGATTTCAAACATCGTTGAATCCCATTCCTTTGCTCTCGATCTTGATACTCTTTAACGAATGCGCAATAAAATATTATGATCACCCACATTGATATAAGTTAAAGACGACCAAAGCTTGATGAGTTAACCTCTTCTAACGTGTGCCGCCTGCGTAATTTTTGAGGCCGTGCAGGCAGGCTAAGTGAGGCGTTTGCGCGAGGTGTCTGGCTTATGATACGGCCGTTCGCAATAACGCATAATCGGGTTGCACGAAGACGCAGGGCCTCTATGGGGTCGTTTGCATCAAGAACAACCAACGATGCTTTTGATCCGACATGGAGCCCATAATCAGTTAACCCCATTGTTGTGGCGTTGTTCACAGTGACCATATCAAAACAAGTTCGCATATCTGTAGGGCTTGTCATCTGTGCTACATGCAGTCCCATAAAAGCGACATCCAGCATATCAGCAGTGCCCAGAGGATACCAAGGATCAAGAACACAGTCCTGACCCCAACCAACGTTGATGCCCATAGCTAGCATTTCCTTAACCCTCGTCAGACCACGCCGCTTGGGGTAAGTGTCATGGCGTCCCTGTAGGACAATATTGATCAATGGGTTGGGGATAACGTTGATATCTGCCTCAGCAATAAGGGGCAGAAGTTTTGACACGTAATAATTGTCCATCGAATGCATCGATGTTAAGTGTGATCCTGCAACACGGCCCTGCAAACCAAGGCGCTGAGTTTCAAATGCGAGGATTTCGATATATCGTGAATTGGGGTCGTCGCTTTCGTCGCAATGCATATCTACCGGCAATCCGCGCGCGGCAGCAATTTCGCAAAGTTCGCGCACTGAGGCAGCACCGTCCACGGTTGTGCGCTCAAAGTGGGGGATACCACCGACAACATCGACGCCCATATCCAAAGCTCGGATTGTATTTTCACGCGCTGTCGGGTCTCGATAGAAGCCATCTTGGGGAAATGCCACAAGCTGTAAATCAATGTAATCTTTGACTTGATCACGAACCTGTAGCATCGCCTCTACACCCAGTAGTCGATCATCACATGTGTCAACATGACTTCGGATTGCCAGCACCCCCATGCTCGCGGCCCAATCGCAATATTTCAACGCACGCTCTACGATATCTTCTTGGGACATAACCTGTTTGAGTTCGCCCCAAAGTCCGATCCCTTCAAGCAGCGTGCCAGAGGTATTGATGCGTGGCAAACCATAGGATAAAGTAGCATCCATATGGAAATGCGGATCCACAAAAGGCGCGCTGACAAGATCGCCTGATGCATCAACGATTTGACCAGATACCGAATCCTTCAGGTCACCAATTACTGCAATTTTGGCGCCTTTAATACCAATATCTGCTACTTGCCCATTCGGTAGCGTGCCACCTTTGACGATCAGATCAAACATCAGCGTTCTCCTTTATTGAATGGCACCATGAGAGCCGCAGGCACTTCGGCACGGCGCGACATCACAACAAGCGCTACGATGGATAAAATATATGGCACCATCAAAAAAATCTGATAAGGAAAGATCGCACCTAAACTCGTTTGCTGCACCCGAATTTGAAGCGCATCAAACGTTGCAAACAATATGGCTCCCAATAAGGCCTTACCAGGCCTCCAAGATCCGAACACGACAAGTGCTATACAAATCCAGCCACGCCCATTCACCATTTCGAAAAAGAAACTGTCGAAGGCGGACATCGTCAAAAATGCGCCGCCCATGGCCATGAAGCCACTGCCAACAATGACGGCCCCCATACGAATTACTGTAACAGATAGGCCCTGCGCCGCCACGGCTGAAGGGTTTTCGCCAGCAGCACGCACGGCAAGACCCAGAGGTGTGCTGTACAAAACAACCGCGACTACAGCGACCAGTACAAATGCCAGATACGTGAATGGTGTTTGCGAGAACAGCGCTGGTCCGACTAATGGAAGATCCGACAGGATTGGGATTTCAAAAGGTTGGAAGGCGTCAATCTTTGGCGGGTTGGTGACCTCGGGCAAAGCTAGGCGGTATACGTAATAGGTCGATGATGTCGCAAGCAGGGTCACGCCTAAGCCAACAACATGTTGTGACAGTCCAAAAGGCACCGTTAAGATACTGTGCAATAACCCGAACAACATCCCAACGAACATTGCAACTCCAACCCCCACCCAAAGTCCTGTGCCAGAATAAACAGCCATCCAACCAGCAAAGGCTCCCGCAACCATGATCCCTTCGATCCCAAGGTTAAGGACCCCTGCCCGTTCGCATAACAATTCTCCCAATGTGGCAAAGATCAATGGACTGGCGATCCGGATTGCGGCGGCCCAAAAGCTGGCAGTAAACAGGATTTCAATAATGTCCATCGCACTAGCCCTTCATAACCCGAAATCGTGTCAGCATAATAGCGAGAACCATCAACAAAAGTGCTGTGGCAAGCATGATATCTGCCAAATAAGTTGGCACACCTGCGGCCCTGCTCATACTATCTGCACCAACAAAAATACCTGCCACAAACAAGGCCGCAACTATTACACCAAGGGGATGTAGCAAGGCCAACATCGCGACGATGATGCCAGTGTAACCAAAGCCAGGAGACAGATCGAGGGTTAGGCTGGCTTTCACACCCGCCACCTCAGAAAACCCCGCAAGCGCGGCCAATCCTCCAGACAAAAGTGCTGTTTTGACCAAGACGCGGTTTACTGGAATGCCCGCAAACGCAGCAGCCTGTCTGTTTAGACCAACGGCTCGCATCTCATACCCAAGCGTGCTGCGGGTTTGAATGATCCAAACGACAAAGGCTGACAGAATTGCCAGCACAAATCCCCAATGTAACCGAAGCCCGTCTATCAGACGTGGCAACCGCGCTTCATCAATCAAACGCGCAGATTTGGGCCAGCCCATACCCATCGGGTCTTTTAATGGACCCTCAAGTAGCATCGAGATGAACAGTAGGAATATAAAATTAAACAGCAAAGTAGTAACGACTTCATCGACACCAAACCGGGTTTTAAGCAAAGCGGGTATTAACAAAACGAGCGCACCTGCGAGGATTGAAAACAAAATGAGAATGGGCATGAGCATGATGCTGGGCCATGGCAGGGCACCGGTGCCCAGCATGACAGTTAGCAATGCCCCTGCATAAAGCTGCGCTTCTGCACCGATGTTCCAAAACTTCGCGCGGAACGCCACGGCCGCTGCAAGACCGGTAAAAACCAACGGGGTGGCGCGGTTCAAAGTCTCAAGCAGCGCAAACTGTGACCCGAATGCACCCTTTAAGATCAGCCCAAAAACAGAAAACGGATTTGCCCCTGCGACCATCGCCAAAAAAGATGCAATAACTATAGTTGCACCAACAGCGATCGCTGGCGGCAAAAGACTTCGAGCCAGTGACGGGTTTTTGATTGGCTCAAGACGCATGGACCACCATTTCTTCAAATCCTTGACCTGCCATCCAGATTCCGAGCTGCGCTGGGGTCATTTCACCACGTCCAAATGCAGGTGACAAACGTCCATCGGCGATCACATAGATAAAATCTGAGAGTGCCATTACCTCGTCGAGATCTTCTGAAATCAAAAGGACGGCTGCGCCCCGATCACGAGCTTCAAGCAACTGGCTGTGCACATAATTGACAGCTCCAATATCAAGGCCGCGCACGGGTTGATTGGCCAGAATGATCTGCGGGTCAGCTTCAAGCGCGCGACCCAAGATCAACTTTTGCATGTTACCGCCTGACAGCAACCTGATCGGCGTGTCTGCACCAGTACAACGCACATCGTACTTGACGATGATACTTTCCGCAAAGGCACGCGATTTACGCCAATTGAGCCAACCAACAGTGCTAAATGCCGCAGTTTCATAACGCTCAAGGATTGCGTTTTCGGTTAGATCAAAATCCGCGATGGTGCCAACCTTGTGCCTATCTTCAGGTATACGCGCGATTCCACTTTGCACGGCCAACTTAGGGCTCCATTTTTCAATGGGAATACCGTTCAGGACAAGATGCCCACTAAACGGACTGCGCAAACCACCCACAACATCCGCCATGAACGCCTGACCATTGCCAGAAACTCCAGCAAGGCCAATGATCTGGCCCGCCCGCAATGCCAATGACACCGATTTCAAACCAGGTGCACTTACGATATTGGGAGTGGTTACGTTATGAAGCTCAAGAAGCGGCGGACCAAGTTTGGCTGGCAAAACTTTCGGCGCAGTCGCTTTGACCCCCATCATCATTACCGCAAGCGAATGTTTATCAGTGTCTTGGGTTCGCACACCACCGGTCACTTTACCATGTCGTAAAACGACAACACGGTCAGCGATTGCCATTACCTCATGCAACTTGTGCGAAATGAAGATAATCGAAAGACCTTCTGCGATGGCAAGTCTAAGCGTTCCAAACAAATCATCAGTTTCTTGCGGTGTCAGCACGGCTGTAGGTTCATCCATGATCAAGATTCTCACATCACGATATAGTGCCTTGAGAACTTCTACACGTTGCCGCTCTCCAACTGTAAGGCTGCCCACACGGGCATCGGGAGACACGAAGAGGTGGAATTTTTGAGATAAATCAATAATTTTGGCACGCGCAGCAACATTTCCTAATCGTAAACTAAACAAAGGGCGCACGCCAAGTGTAATGTTTTCTTGAACAGTCAAATTGTCAGCAAGCGTAAAATGTTGATGCACCATACCAACTCCTGCATCCAACGCTGCGCGTGAATTTCCAGGCGGTAATATTTTTCCAAACACTTCGACGCTGCCACTGTCTGCCGTATAATGACCAAACAGGATATTCATCAGTGTCGTTTTCCCAGCACCATTTTCACCTAGCAGCGCGACAACTTCACCTTTTTTCACAGAAAAGCTGACCAAGTCGTTTGCGATCAGCTCTCCAAAGCGCTTTGTGATAGCGTTAAGACTTAGTGCCTCAACATGGTCGTGATCCATGATAAGTTAGGACGACATCGGTTCATCGTCATTGATGACTACTGTAAAGGACCCAGACATAATTTCTGCCTGACGTATCGCAACCAATTCCATGGCAGCAGCGGGAACTTTACCTTCAAATGTCCCAAGCGGGGCCAATTCGGTTCCACCTTGGTTCATCAAAGAATAGATCCCGTAATCAGCAGCTATGAAGGAACCAGCCTGTATTGCGGAAATAGCCATATCTAACGTTGGCTCAAAGTTCCAGATTGCAGAGGCCACAACAGTTTCAGGGTAGTCACTCTGCGTATCAATAACATTACCAATGGCCAAAACGCCCTTCTCTTGCGCAGCATCAGAAACTCCAAAACGCTCTGCATAAAGAATATCCGCATCGTTTTCAATCATTGCAAACGCCGTTTCTTTGGCTTTTGGCGGATCAAACCAACTACCAATAAAGCTAACTTGAAACTCGATGTCGGGGTTCATTTCAAGTGCGCCCGCCATGAACGCATTCATAAGACGATTGACTTCGGGGATTGGGAAACCGCCAACCATGCCGATATTACCAGAGGA
>JBLILC010000098.1:0-10135 GCA_047635635.1 Octadecabacter sp.
AGACAGAACCGCAGCTTAAGATTTAGCGTCCTGGGGGTAACTAATTATAGATAAATAGCGCGCAGGCAGGGCAACAAGATCGTCCGGTCCGTGCGGTGCATTGGCGTCAAAAAACAACGTATCGCCTGGCTTTAATTGATAAACGTTGTCTCCATGGCGGTAATCTACTTCTCCCTCGAGCATATAGATTGTTTCAATACCAGCGTGCTGGAATGTTGGGAACACATCTGCTTCATCGGACAATGTGATTAGGTAAGGTTCCACAATCACACCGCTGGAATTTGATCCTATATGGCCTAGCAGTTTATACTGATGGTTGGCGCGCGTGCCTGCCCGTTCCATCTCGACACCTTCGCCTGCTTTGGTGTGAATTGCCATCCGTTTTTCTTCAAACCCACGAAAGAACGACGTGAGGGGTACGGATAGAGCGTGTGCTAGCGTTTGCAAAGTCGTCAGTGAAGGTGACGTGATACCGTTTTCAATCTTGGATAACATACCAATTGATAGACCTGTTGTTGCAGAAAGCTCTGCAACGGTGATTTCCTGTTTGCGCCTAAACGTGCGAACCTCACGACCAATAGCAACCTCAAGAACTTTTTCACGAGTTTCGCGGGTGCGGTGTGGGTCTTGCTGGAGTGATATCATAGACATAATGACTTTCATTTTCAACGATTACGATAGAATTACGGCTTTAAGGGCGTTGGGCAAGTATCGCACAACGATAAATTGATGGTTTCCGTACTATCTTAGCAGGAATTATTCCTGTTAAGATAAAATTATGATTTTAAATAAAAAAACGCAGATCGGTTTTTTGATTTTCCCAGGCTTTCCAATGGCGTGTCTGACGTCGATCATCGAACCACTACGTGCAGCAAATGAGATTTTAGAAAAAGAAATTTTTAATTGGACCCTCATTTCAGAGGATGGTGCACGTGTTCAAGCCAGCGCCAATGTTTGGTTTGAACCTGAGGTATCGCTGGACGAGTGCGGTAAGCTGGACCTTTTGTTTGTGCTGAGTGATCCTTCTTCACATTTCGCACAAACGCAAACATCCAATGGTAAGTTGCGCAAACTTGCCCGTCACGGCGTAACGATGGGAGCGATCAGTGGTGGTATTTTTCCGTTGGCGCGGTCAGGATTGCTTGATGGGCATGTAACGTCTGTTCACTGGTGCTATGAAGCTGCCTTTTTGGGTGAATTTCCTCAAATTGAAGCGACAGAAAATGTAATGGTGTTGGGTGGAGCTCGGCTCACGGCATCAGGGGCAGCGGCAGCTTTTGATTTGTCACTTCATTTGATTGAGCAAACACTGAACGGTGATATCGCTACTGAGGTTGCGTGCTGGTTTCAACACCCGCTTGTGCGGGGGCAAGGGGTCACCCAGCGTAAGCCTACATTCGCGGCAGAGATCACGAACGACATGTTGCCACCACTGGTTGCTAAAGCAGTGAAGGTTTTTTCTGAGAACATCGAAGAAACGGTTAAAATTATGGATGTTGCGCGCCTTGTCGGAGTTTCTGTGCGCCAACTTGAGAGAGTGTTTTTACGCACCACAGGAAAAACACCGTTGGCCTATTATCAATCTTTGCGCATGCACAAAGCGCGGCAAATGCTTCTTTATAGTAAGGAAAATATGCTTCAAATAGCACTTGCTGTGGGTTATTCTAGCACCGGTTCAATGAATAAAACTTACATGGAGGTTTTTGGCATTCTTCCCAAACATGACCGATGTAAAATTAATATGTTCCGATTACATAAAAACCCAATCATTAATTCAGCTTAATTTTCATTAATGTTTTGAATGTTTTAATTGTGCATTTACTTACGATTTCCATCATTTCGTGTTAACCGTTTGCTGCCTTTTGACCTTTGGTCTTATCTATGAGATTGACAGTTATCATAAGATTGTAATGCGTAAAATCCACTATCAAGAAAAAAACTTGATTGAGAGGAAAATAATGCGAAACTGCATACGGACGTATGTAAGTGAACGTCAAAGAATCGCGCACTACGATCCCAAAGCCTAACCTTGGTTGGGCATTCAAGGAGCCAGCACGACAAGGCACCATAACTTAGGGAAACTAAAAATGAAAAAGATTGTATCAACTTTGACAGCGGGTGTTTTTGCACTTTCGCCGCTCACGGCTTTTGGTGAAGGCCACGCAGACAGCACCGATCCTATCGTCATTCCGATCCATAACTGGTCCAGTCAGATTGTTATGTCCAATGTGGTTGGTCAAATATTAGAACAACAGGGCACCTTCGTTGAATATGTGACAACAGATAGCCAAGCCGTCTATGAATCAGTCCGTTTGGGAGATGTCACATTTGAACTCGAAGTCTGGGAAGGCGCATTTGGCGCATCCTATCGCGCCGCTTTGGATAAGGGTGGTATTGTTGAAGTGACAGCTCACAATGCGGTTACACGTGAAGATTGGTGGTACCCGATGTGGACTAAAGATGCTTGCCCCGGCCTTCCAGATTGGAAAGCATTGAACGCTTGCGCTGCCGTTTTCGCGACTCCAGAAACGGGTGATCAAGGTCGTTATCTAGACGGACCGGTTGATTGGCTCAAGCATGGCCAGGAACGTGTAGAAGCATTGAACATGGATTTTGTCGTTATAAACGCGGGTTCCGCAGCTGCGCTTTGGGCCGAAATCGGTGCCGCGGAAGCTGACCGTCGCCCTGTTGTCGTTTTCAATTGGACGCCTAACTTTGCAGAAGCTGTCTGGCCTGGTGAATTTGTTGAATTCCCACCCCATGAAGCTGGCTGTGATACAGACCCATCCATAGGTGTGAACCCGGAAGCGTTGTATGATTGTGGTAATCCAGCGAACGGTTACCTAAAGATCGCGGCTTGGGATGGTATGGAAGAAAAGTGGCCTGCTGCTTACGCATTGCTTGAGCAAGTTAGCTTTACCAACCCACAGATCGCTGAGATGGCCAGACTTGTCGACATCGACGAATTGGAGCCCGACGAAGCAGCTGAAGTATGGCTCGAAGCAAATTCAGACGTTTGGGGTGCATGGGTTAACTAAACCTGTATTATAAACTGCTTATTACAGCATTTCGTCCGGCAAACTCTGCTTTGTTATTGTCGGGCGAGAACATTTTTTACAAGGATTACCATGTCAGCTGATACGCCCGTCATTTCTTGTCGCAATGCTTGGAAAATATTTGGGCCAGATCCGGTGGCTTTTCATAAAAAAATGTCCCTAAATATGAGTTTTGATGACATCCGCGATGCGGGCTATATCGCTGGGGTTAGAGACGTTTCGCTTGATGTCCAAAAGGGTGAGATGTTGGTTATTATGGGCCTGTCAGGTTCTGGAAAATCTACGTTGGTGCGGTGTTTTTCTCGCCTTCACGATATCACCAGTGGGGCAATTACTGTCGAGGGACAGGACATCATGTCATTGCCTGAAAAAGAGCTGATTGACCTGCGTCGTTCTAAAATGGGCATGGTCTTCCAATCGTTTGGTCTGCTGCCGCACCGTTCTGTTCTGGACAACGTCGCCTTCCCGCTGGAAATGCGCGGACAAGACAAACACACGCGACGTGAACGTGCGCTTGAGGTGATCAAATTGGTAGGCCTTGAAGGGCGAGAAGATTATTTCCCGCGCGAATTATCAGGTGGCCAACAGCAGCGTGTAGGTATTGCCCGCAGTCTTGCGATTGAACCTGATATTTGGTTTTTAGATGAACCGTTCAGCGCACTGGATCCGTTGATCCGTAAAGAAATGCAAGATGAATTCCTGCGCCTGCAACAGCTTCTGAGAAAAACAATTGTTTTCATTACACACGACTTTGACGAAGCCTTGCGCCTTGCTGATCGCATCGCGATCATGAAAGATGGTGCGATCGAACAGTGCGACACACCTGACCAAATAGTGCTTCATCCTGCTACAGAATATGTGCGTAAATTTACCAAAGATATCGATAAAGCCCGTGTGGTCCATGCTGGAGTCATGGCCACCGCCGACACCCATGGTGAAGGCGAACCGGTGGATGCCAGAGCCACTGTCAAAGAGCTCGCAAAGCTTTTGGTTCATGACACTCGTGATGTGATTCCTGTTCACAAGAACGGCAAGATTATTGGTGGCATGAATCGTCAAGACGGACTGACAGTTCTGTTGGAGGCCAATTAATGGCCGATATAGCAACTCACGTTCGGACTTTGCCACGCAGCATGGGTCGTGGGCATGTTGCTTTAGGAATTCTTGCTTGCGCCGTACTGATGATTGCACTTCAGTATCGCGGACTATTTCCTGAATGGCTGCACCGTTTGCCTGATGCTGCCATCCCAAATTTTGCAGGCTGGCTTGACACGATTTTTAATTACGTCAAAGACGACCTCGGGTTGTTAGTCTTCACGCGTACGTTGACTGAAGGTCTTGAGTGGCTTTTGGATACATCTGGCAATATTTTTTATGGGAAACGTCGCTGGCCAAATATTGGCCCGATCCCTTGGACTGCACTGACGGCGGCTATCACTGTCTTGTGCTATTACCTTGGTGGGTGGAAGCTTTCACTCTTGGGATTTACAACTTTAGTGTGGACGGCGTTGATGGGTCAATGGGACATCGCAATGAAAACCATCTCAGTTTTGGCGGTTACAGTCCCGTTAGCATTTATTATTGGTCTATTTCTTGGTATAGCTGCTTGGAAATCTGCGCGGTTTAACGCCGTCATCAAACCGATTTTGTCGGTTTTGCAGACACTACCTTTCTTTACATACCTTCTTCCTGCAGTAATCTTTTTTAAGGTAGGACCAACGGCAGGTGCGGTAGCCACAACCATTTATGCAATTCCTCCAATGATCTTGATGACAACGCTGGGACTACAAAAGGTATCGCCCGAAGTGGTTGAAGCCGGAAAAATGAGTGGTTGCTCAAAGTTTCAAATGCTTCGCCACGTCTACATACCTTCTGCACGTACTGAAATACTAGTTGGGGTGAACCAAGTAATCATGCTGTCACTGGCGATGGTCGTGTTAACTGCTTTTGTTGGAATGCCTGGATTAGGAGCAAAGTTACTACAAATGTTGGGCAGCTTTAAGCTTGGGCGCTCGTTCGAGGTTGGCGTAACAATCGTACTCCTAGCGGTGACACTTGACCGGATGTCAAAGGCTTGGGTCGTTAAGCAGCCAGAACATTTTGAACGTGGCACTGTATTTTGGGTCCGTCATAAGATGGCGTTGATCGGGCTTGGTTTGGTAATTATATTAACTATGATAGCCAGTGAACTTCCGATTTTTTCCGAAATTGGTCGTGGTCAGGATTTTAGTATTGGTAAGTTTTTGGATGTCCAGATCAAGGCGTTCCTTGATATCGGTTGGGTCAAGGCAACGACAGGATTTTTGCGTGCGTTCTTGAATGTTCAAGTGCTGATCCCGTTCCGCAATTTCATGTTGTCGATTCCGACACCGGCGATGATCTTGTTGATCGCGGCTTTAGCACTGGCGATGGCGGGACGACGACAAGCAGGATTTTCGGTTCTTTTCTTTTCGCTAGTTGCGCTTTCTGGCTGGTGGGACAGGGCGATTATCACACTTTATTCTGTGACGTCAGCCGTGATGTTAGCTGCTATTATTGGCCTGCCCGTTGCGATCATGGCATCTCGTTCTGATCAGGGATCTCGCTGGATGCTTTTGGTTTGTGATACGTTTCAAACATTTCCGAGTTTTGTTTACTTGCTTCCTGCGATCATGCTGTTTGGTATTACAGATATTGCTGTTATTTTCTCCATTGTAATTTTTGCTACGGTTCCGCTTATACGTTATACCATTGAAGGTTTGCGTACAGTACCGCCTGAAATGACTGAAGCTGCTGACATGGCAGGTGCAACGCGGTTCCAAAAATTGATGAACGTGCAACTGCCATTGGCTCTGCCGACTATGGCAATCGGGTTCAACCAAGCGATCATGTTTGCGTTCTTTATGGTAATAATAGCGGCCTTTATCGGGACGCAAGATTTGGGGCAAGAACTGCAACGGACACTTGCAGGTACTGATTTAGGCAAAAACTTTGTACTAGGGATCTGTGTGTCGTTGATGGCGCTAACTTTTGATCTAATAATCACAAAGTGGGCGGCTGACAAGAAGCGTGCTTTGGGCTTACCATGAATTATTTAGGTGCTGTAATTTAACATGAAACCTCATGGCTATTTGCGTTAGATCGCTATTGTTCGTCATTGCAGGTATGCAACGCTAACTTGCGGTTAGTATTGGACCGTTTGATGTTTTAAAAAAGTTTTCTCTATATAAAGGTTTACAGACTTTTCAGTATGTTGTTCCGGGCACTATCTTAGACAAGTTTTAGTTATGAGATTACCTAGTACCTAAGGATGAATTTTACTTCGAAGCCCTTCAAGGCGCTGATGTTTCTCAGATTGATACATAAATTTTCAAATGCCGCTAGTTGCCACATTAAGAATATTCCGTGAAACTTTTAGTCTCATTTAAAGGTTTTGATTGTTGCCAATGACTACCAACTTGCGGTTTGAACAATCGCTCGGTTGCCATCTCGGACCTGCAACAGTTTATATGAATGTCTAGATTTTGATATTATTGTCGGTACTTACCTTGGGAATAGCGCTGACCGTTTAAAATCTTTCTGGATTAGTTACAGCTCGTTTTTTGATGTTGCTAACGCGTTTAATTAAATCTTTGAGCTTCAGTCTGAAGCACATGCGAACCCCGATCATTCGGGATAGGTCTATCTGAGTATCGTTATGGTATGCTCGCTTATAGCAGTCGTGTCCCAGCGGGGCTACTATTAGCCACGCATGTCGAAGGAATCAAACAAATGTGGGTTTTTACATTTGAAAAACTAACGCTAGAATTGTTAGTTGTAACTTTGTGGATAGCCTGCTGATTGGCTGGCTTTCCGATAGAATGCACCATGTAAGTATTCTTTTATTTATCTAGCCGCAATTGCTAGACTACTTCACGTTTTGGGCTTTGCTGGAGTGCTGGTTATATCTCTCAGTCTAAATCTATGTTATTTAAGTAAGTCTTAATACCGATTTTTGGGTTGACGCTAGACCTAGTGTTTTACCTATATTTTTGGGGCAAAATTATCCAGTAAATTGAAAATGCGATCAGTTCATCCGCGTCGTTCGTAGATCTGCCATCTGGACTGAGTACTGTGAAAAAATATGGTGTGTGAAAAGGGAGAAATAATTCATTTTTTAAAATTTGTTGAGCCGCTTAGATGCATCTTTAAATACCTTAAAACTTCTATAGGTTTTTCTTCAACTAAAAAGTGCCCAGCCTCTATTGCATGTCCTGCAGCTTTAGGGAACCAAACCTGCCAAGACTTAAGTGGGTCAACATGATGTGCTACGACCCCTTGGTTGCCCCACAACACTAGACAGGGAATTTCGCTTGTCCGCTGTTCATCCTCGCGGTCATGTTCAAGGTCTGTGCTAGCCCCCTCAGTGTAATCGCTGCACCATGCGGCCACGACACTTGGATTTTTCGCGGCTCGTTCATATTCGGCCAATGCCCTTGGATCGAAAGTATCGTTCTTGCTTGACAGGCCCAACAAGGCGGCATGCAGGAACATGACGGGGTCGCTATTGATCAATTTCTGCGGCATGCCGCCAGGTTGTGAAAGAAACATCCAATGGTAATAGCGTTTTGCTAACCAGTCATCCATTGTACGCCAAACTTCTAATGTTGGTAAAATATCCAACAATGCGATTGAGCTAACTATACTTGGATGATCCAGTACCATTCTGTGCGCAGTACGCGCTCCACGGTCATGTGCTACGACATCAAATTCTTTAAATCCAAGATGTTTCATGAGTTCGACTTGATCAAGCGCCATCGTCCTGAACGTAAAGTCGTCATCAAAAGCAATTGAATCTCCGTAACCGCGCAAATCAGGCACCACTACGTAATAAAACTTAGCAAGTTCATCGACTATGACATGCCACATCACATGGGTTTGGGGGTATCCATGCAAAAGAAGCAACGCAGGGCCACTTCCACCGACCCGCGCGTGGATGGTCGCACTAGAGACGTTGATGTTGATTTCTTCAAAGCTCGAAAACACGTTTTTTCCTTTTTTAATCTCTTAATTATAATTAGTGAAAAAACGCTGAATTCAGACAGTCAAGGATGCTTATTGATGCACGCTACCCTCCATATCTAACGGTATTTCTAATTTATTGGAGGGTGTAACTGCGTGGTAGTTATAAATTTATTATTATCTGGTAGAGTTTTACCACACTTACAGTTTTACACATGATTAACGCCACGGCTGCCTACTATGCTTGTTGAGTATAAATAGATTACTAGGACTTCCATCATTATGCGTAGAGCTTCAATATTACATACGGCATCGAAGGCATTGCACAGAATAATTGGGGTTTGAAATGCATCAGTTTTGACGCAACGCTTTTATATTTATCAAATATAGGTACCATAAAAGTAGTCAATTAAATGGTTTTTCTGTTGATTTTTTTGCTCCAAATTTTTAGGAGATCTCGCTTTGTTCCTGCGTCAATTCCATCAGCTCAACTATCAGATAGCCTGGTAGTCTGCTTGGTGTCTTGGGCGTGATGCAGTCGGTTGCGAGTGCGCCACGTATGACCATTGATTGGCAAAGAGGCTTGCATGATGTCGCTATAGGGCAAGGTTTTTCTATATCGAATCTGATGTATTTGTCATGATATATTGATATAAACGGTGACGTAATCCGCTTCACCAATGGGCGGTTGTACCTAGTCGAATTACAAATAGACAATTTATGATTAACTTTGCGTACTAAACCTATGGCTGGAAGTGGCCATCTGGGTGTGGTGATTGCCTTTGACACTAATGAGTATTTTTTGTGACCAGCTGTGATTGTTAAATGTGGTGTCCAACTCAGGTGTTGAGTGTCCTGTGTGGCAAAATTTTGAGCTTGATGTCTGACGGTACTCTTGCCACCGGTAACCTTTATACTGAGATTATTAGTTACATTTGCATCAAAGTGATGATTGAAAGCATCCTTTATAGTATGGATATTAACTCGGATCATGGTGAATAACTCAAAAATAACTGATGGTATGTGCTCGATAAAGTTAGGAGAAAATTACAGTAAACTTTTATTAGATATACTATTTTAGTGATGCGGTATTGGTAAAGTGTTGGCTCACTCTGTATCGAACGTGTTACTGTGGATATCGTGATGCTCGCCATTGATCAGTCTTAACAAGCTGTTCTTATAAGGAGGATAACCACCCTGATGTTGTAGTGCATTTCGATATGGCCTTAATGTTCCATATCTATCCAATCATTACGCCAGAAGTCCTGCGTGTTGCAGCCGCAGACTCTTTGATTTACCAGCACAACGTAACGACAAAACGTATGCAATTCCTTAATCCTAAAATATAGCATCTCCTTGCCATTACTGAAGTGAATATCAAATTGGCAAACATCGTCCTCCGTTAGTGCTTTGTTAGGCTGAAAATACCTCATTGAAGTCAGTTGGCTAAAACTGATCGTTGCACTAGAGTAATTCTCAATGGTTCAGCTTTTGATCGTTTATTATTCCAAGACAGGAGGCAGTAGGCAGATGGCCGAGGCAGCCTATTCAATGGCATGTCAAGAAGTGACCACAATTTTAAGAGCTGCGGTAGAAGCCGGTCCTGAGGATCTCTTGCGTGCAGACGGTTACATTTTTTGCGCTCCTGAAAACCTTGCAGCGATTGCAGGCATGATGAAGGATTTTTATGACCGGAGTTATTATCCAGCACTTGGGCGTATTGAGGGGCACCCATACGCACAGATGGTATGTGCTGGTTCGGATGGTGAAAACGCAGCGCGCCAAACTGCTCGCATTGCCCAAGGTTGGCGTCTCAAGGAAGTGCAGCCACCATTGATTATTTGCAACTACGCCCAGAAACCTGAGGAAATCCTAGCCGAGAAGTCGATCCCAGAAGACCAGTTAGCCCTGTGTCGTGACCTTGGCGCTGCTATGGGTGCGGGGCTAAGTATGGGTGTGTTTTGATCAAGTTGTGATTTTAATTAGACCAGAATTAGATTGTGAATATGTGACCCATTGATGCGGTGGCTTTTCTAATAATTAATTAGATAGAAACTGAAACTCTTCAGCAGAAATATCTGAGAGGTTTTAATATGACG
>JBLILC010000099.1:0-10066 GCA_047635635.1 Octadecabacter sp.
ATTTGTGGTAATTGCAACGCCACAGTAACCGAAGTGGGAACTTTGTCGCTCAACCAGTCACCAAGCGCGGGATCGCCCAGATCAAAGTTCAACCATCGCCAACTGGCATTTTGTGGTTTGTTAATAGCGCACGGCGTTGCTACTCCATCAGGGGCAATGTCAAACGCACAGACAGGTGCTGGCAACATGATTAGAATTCCACGCCAATCTGTGCCTTGATGCCGCTGCGGAACGGGTGCTTGACCAATTCCATTTCAGTGACCAAATCTGAAATTTCGATCAAATCAGCATGTGCATTGCGTCCCGTTAAAACCACATGGGTCATTTCCGGCTTTTCATCACGTAAGAACGTAACTACGTCAGCTATCGGCACGTAATCATAGCGAATTGCAATGTTGATCTCATCGAGCAAGACCATTGAATTGGCAGGGTCGCGGATCAATTCCTTGGCCTTTTCCCATGCGGCCATCGCCATCTCAGTATCACGCGTTTTATCTTGCGTTTCCCAAGTGAACCCTTCGCCCATCGTGTGGAATGCACATTCGTCAGCAAATTTAGACAGGATCAAATCGCGTTCACCCGTGGACATGCCGCCCTTGATGAACTGTACAACTGCGCAGGGCATGCCATGGGCAATGTGGCGAAAAATCATTCCGAACGCAGCGGATGACTTACCCTTTCCCTTGCCGGTGTGAACGATCACAAGACCCTTTTTGTCAGTTTTAGTCGCCATTATTTTATCGCGCGCCACCTTCTTTTTGGCCATCTTAATGGCGTGGCGGTCAGCGTCTGCGGCGGCGCCCACCGGCTTTGGGGTGTTGTTATCACTCATGTTTATATCCCATGCAAAATAGAGGGTTTGTTATCTGTATATTGTCAGAGATGTTAACAAACAAAAAGGGGGGTTAAAACGTGGATCAAGGTGTTATTGGCAATCAAAGTGGCGTCCAGCCTAACCGCCTGTTTTACACTGTCACATGAGCTTTAAAGTGTACTAACTGAAATATTCACCGAAGAATATGGATACTTTTTAAGTGTACATTCTTAATACGAGCTTTGAACTGCTGCGCACAAATACAGAATGCGCGCCAACATTATTCCCCACACAAACCAAGCAGAGTTCATGGTTGCCGGTTACATGCTTCCCCGCAAGTTGGGAGGGAGAACAGATCTTGAAGTGAGTCGCAGTCGAATGTTTATATTTCTAGGCTTGAAATCTAACGGAGCTGCAGAGTTATTGGATTATACCTAAAATTGTCGTTTAGATTGAGACGGTTGGCCTCATTTACTTCACCAATCATAGATCGCTCCCAACAGGCTCTTCCTAGCAAATGATACCTTGGGTTGTTGCTCCGTGATATTGCAATCGAGTACTGCCATTACCATAAAATTATCCAGTTTCAGTTTGAAAGCTGGGTAATTCTGGCGCGTGCGGTATTACTTTTTGGAACCCAAAGACCACGTTCGATTGCTTCTTGTAACCGCTGGGCCATCTCACGCAGGGCAGGGGCATTATGTTCGGCGATAAATTCACGTGTGTGATCATCAGCTAGATATGCTTCTTCTACGAGGTCGAAATGGTGATTGCGTACTGCACCCGTGGTAGCTGCAAACGCAAACAAATAATCTACCGTAGCAGCCATTTCAAACGCACCCTTATAGCCGTGTCGTTTGACGCCTTCGATCCATTTCGGATTTACTATGCGGGATCGCACAACGCGCCCGATCTCGTCTTCCAAAGTCCGGATGACTGGGCGGTCAGGTCGCGAATGGTCATTGTGATAAATTGGTCTATCGCGCCCTTGAAGGCTGGCAACCGCTGCTGCTGCACCACCTTCAAACTGGTAATAATCGTCGCTGTCCAACACGTCGTGTTCCCGGTTATCTTGATTCTGTACAATCGCTTCAACTTGACCCAAGCGCGCCTCGAAGCCGCGACGATCCTGGATGCCTTCAGCACCTGCACCGTAAGCGTACCCGCCCCACTCGAGATAGGCATCCGCAAGGTCATCGCGGTTGCCCCACAATTTTTCATCAATCATTGCCTGAAGGCCCGCACCATAGGCACCGGGTTTTGATCCATATACACGCGCGCTTGCCTCACCCGCGCGTGATCGCGCAGCTGCAGGGTTTTGATCTGCACTTTCATCAAGCTTTTGCACCGTCTTAGCGGCGCTATCAAAAAGCGCTATTAACTGCGGAAATGCATCGCGGAAAAACCCACTTATCCGCAAAGTTACATCCACACGTGGTCTTCCCAATACGCCCTCAGGCAGAATTTCAAACCCAGTTACCCGTCGGTTTGCTACGTCCCATTTCGGTTTCACGCCCATCAATGCCATAGCTTGCGCAATATCATCACCACCTGTTCGCATGTTTGCTGTGCCCCAAGCAGTCACCAACATCGAACGTGGCCAGTCACCGTGATCTTGCAAATGTTTTTCAATCAACAGGTTCGCAGATTTCCAGCCCAGTTTCCAAGCTGTTGGCGTAGGGACGGCGCGAGCATCAACTGAATAAAAATTCCCACCTGTTGGCAGCACGTCCAAACGTCCACGGGTCGGTGCGCCTGATGGCGCTGGTACCACGAAGTGTCCAGAAAGTGCGCTTAGGAGCCCTGCGCCCTCATGCTCACCGCACGCCCGCACAACAGGCAGAACTACCTGCTTGATTTCGGCCATGACTTCTTGAGATTGTGGCCCAGGAGCCTCTGAGGTGCCGTCCAAAAGAGCTTGTGAGTATAGTTCCAACCGCTCGAGTGTATCGCCTTGTGTACGCCATGTATCATCGCTTAATGGGTCCAAAACGGAAGGTTTATTTGCCGTTGTTGCAGCCATTTCACAATCTAGAGGGTCAAAATCTAACGCCAAATCCGCAGCCAAGGCGCGAAGTAGTGATGCGTCACGACCTGTCCCATCACCCCGTGGCACACGGGCCAACGCAATCGCCAAGTCCCGTTCTAACGTGCCGATAGGCGATTGTCCAAATACATGCAGTCCGTCGCGAATTTGTGCTTCTTTCAATTCACACAGATAGGCATCCAGTTTTGCCAGATCGCTGTCCTCATCCCCCACAAAACCGGCGTCTTTTCCAAGTCCAGTTACCTCGGAGAGTGACAAGATTTCACACCGCAGAAGCTCAATTCTGCGCGGATCAACGCCAGCGGCCTCATAGTACTCATCAATTAAAGCTTCGAGGTCACGCAATGGCCCGTAGCTTTCAGCCCGTGTCAGTGGCGGTGTCAGGTGATCAATAATGACGGCTGCTGCTCGACGTTTCGCTTGCGTACCTTCACCTGGATCGTTCACTATAAACGGATAGATATGTGGAGTGGTCCCCAGCACGACTTCTGGCCAGCAAGCCTCACTCAATGCGGTCGCTTTACCGGGCAACCATTCCAGATTTCCATGCTTACCCATATGCACAATGGCATCCGCCGCCCAATGGTGACGTAGCCAAAAATAGAATGCAAGATAGTTGTGCGGTGGTACAAGATCAGGCGAATGATAAGTGTCAGTTGGGTCGACGTTATATCCACGCGCTGGTTGCAAGGCGACAACGGCGTTGCCATAGCGGTGGATCGACAGCGCGAACCCGTCGTCCCGCAAAAATGGGTCAGATTCTGATGTGCCCCAGCGGTCTGTAATCTGCTGTTTGACGTTCCAAGGAAGTGCATCAAAATATTTTTTGTAGATTTCAAGTGGTAGAACTTCGCCTCCTTTGCGATCTGCACGATCCGTTAGCCAATTCGTTGGCCCTGCCATCAAGGTTTCCATTAAAACCTGTGCGTCGGTGGGGGCGTTGGTGTCGTAGCCTTGTGCAGCCAATAAGCCCAGAACATGGACCGTCGCAGCCGGCGTATCCAGCCCAACACCATTGGCCAGTCGCCCGTCTTTATTAGGATAGTTGGCCAGTACCAATGCAACTTTTTTATTGGCTTCTGGTGTAACCCTCAGTTTGGCCCATTTCGCCGCGAGGTTCGCCACAAAAGTTACGCGATCCCCTACCGCACGGTAGGTCGCAACAGGGCATTCTGTGGCAGCATCAAAATAAGCCTCACCTTTGAAGCTGATCGCGCGAGACAACACGCGGCCATCGACTTCGGGTAATGCAACATTCATTGCAATGTCACGGGCGGACAGGCCAATCAAACCTTCAGACCAAGCAGCCTCTGATGATGCTGCCAACACAACCTGAAAAACTGGTGCGCGGTTGGTAAATGGGGCTGCCAATGGGTTTAAGGTGGTGCTGTCGCCTGCATGAGGCGATCCGACCGCAAAGCTTGTGCAATTTAGAATCACGCTGGGCGGGGCGTCAGTAAACAGATGTTCCAATGTCGCTTGGGATAACGGATCTTTTAGCGAAGCTACAAAGATTGGTAGGGGGTTCATCCCCAGGCGCAGTAGCGATTTTACCATTCGGTTGATCGGATTCAGTCCTGCGCCCTGCACCAAGGCACGGTAGAAAATGATAGGCACCACAGGGGCCCCATCCGTCCAATCCAGCTGTGCGCTCGCCAAATCAGAAATACCTGCACCTGGCCAATACACGCCCGCCTTAAGCAGGGGGCGCGCAGATACTGGCGAGTCGCCACCGTCCAGCATAGCCTTCGCAAATGCCAGAAAATTGGTTGAATTCTCAATTCCACCTTCAACCAGGTAGGACCAAAGCGCATCGTAGTCAGAGTCTGTTATCGTTGACATAGCACGTAGTTCTTCGTCGGGCTTATCGTCACCAGGCAGCAGTGCCATTGGCACTCCAGCAGCCCGAAGGCGTGCAGCGTATTGTTCAACGCCGTATTTCCAATAGCCAACACCCCCCAGACAGCGGGCAATTACCAATCGCGACTTGGTTGCGCATGTATCCAAATGCAGATCAACAGACATTGGATGGATCAGATGCATCATGCTGGCGAGCCTTAGTGTTGGCGGGTTCGCCATTTCACCACGCGCGGCAGACAGTGCTGCCAACTCGGTATCGGCAGCAGAAATCACAATCACATCCGCAGGTGTTTGTCCTAGATCAACAGGTTCTTTACCATCATCAATAGCACCCGGAGTTGCCGCTAACAAATGCATCAGCTAAAGCCTTTACTAACAGGAGAATAATTATGGATTACAAAGCATCCGGTGCACCCAAAGGCCCTAAATTTCAGCCGCACCATACAGAACACAATGCTTTTGGTGGTAAAAAACCTTCTAATAATCGTCCCACCAAAGAAGAGCTTCTTGCTAAGATGAAAGCGAATGCTGAAAAGGCAAAAAAATAAGTTCACAGTGGTTTTTGCATAAAAATTGAGAATTCGGTGTCTTGGTATTCCCCAAAAGGGCCGCAAATAGCGAAGCCGTGGCGCGCACAGGTTTTGTGTACTGCATGAAGAAGCTTTCCTGTTTCTAAACGTAATAACTCTAATCCCAAGCTGCGAGCGTGGTCTTCGATTTGGCGCATGATCGCGTTCATCACACCTTGCCCGCGTGAGGCTTCTTCTACAAACATCGACTTTAATTCACCGTATGTGCCGCGATCTGCTAAGGCTCCAACGCCAACAACCACGTCACCCCGCCGTGCTGTGAAGAAATGAACATCTTCCAAACACAAAGCATCTAGGCTGAGGACAAAATTTTCCTCAGCTGGAAAAAGGTTTTGCATCAGCGCATGGCTTGCCTCAAGTAGCACGCGGACTTGGGGGGCTAATGGATCGCCTGCTTCAACCGTGATCAAGTTCTTATCCTGCTTTTAGGGCGACTTCGATTTCCGCCCGTTTCAGCCCGGTCTGACCGATAACAACCAGCCGCGTCATGCGTGGGGCTGTACCGAATGGACGGTCAAAATACGTGTCCACACGTGGGCCAACGGCTTGTAATGTCAGTCGCATGGGCTTGCCCTGAATGGCTGCAAACCCCTTGAGTCGTAAAATATCATGGGCACGGATCACACTGGCAACCTTCACTGCGAACGCATTGGCATCGGCAATCTCGCCCAATTCAACCACAAAGCTTTCAAACTCATCATGCCCGTGCGCGTGTTCATGTCCGACGTTATCATTCCCATTATGACTATCGTCATGGTCATGATGATGGTGATGCACTTCATGGCGTGCGTCCAAATCTCTCTCGGCGGCGCCTCCTTGACCGAGTAATACGTCAACTGGTAGCGCACCCATTGTGGCGGTTACCACCTGAACACCTTTGCGGGCTTCGGATTTCAGAGCGGCGCGCAGATGATCAGCTTCACCGTCTGCCAGTAAATCTGCCTTGTTGACGACGATCATATCCGCGCAGGCAATTTGGTCTTCAAATAGCTCAGAAAGGGGGGTTTCGTGGTCCAAATTCTCATCCAGTTTACGCTGTGCATCTACCGCGGCGATGTTGTGGGCGAACTGCCCGTCAGACACAGCTTTGCCGTCCACCACTGTAATTACGCCATCAACCGTCACGCGGGTCGAAATCCCTGGCCAGTTGAAGGCACGCACCAGCGGTTGGGGCAGCGCCAGTCCGGACGTTTCAATAACAATGTGATCAGGCGGGTTATCGCGACTCAGCAGCATTTCCATTGTTGGGATAAATTCATCTGCGACGGTGCAACAAATACAGCCGTTGGAAAGTTCAACCACATCGTCTTCGCTGCAAGCCTCAATTCCGCATCCCTTTAGGATATCGCCATCGACGCCCAGATCACCAAATTCATTAATGATGAGCGCGATGCGCTTACCCTTGGCGTTTTCTAGCATGTGCCGAATAAGTGTAGTCTTACCCGCGCCGAGAAAACCAGTAACAACAGTGGCAGAAATCTTGGCAGCCATGGAATTTATCCTTATAAAGTAGTTATAATGTATGGCCTGAATGAGGCCGAAAGGAAAGTCAGATGGCCGACACTTCTATTAAAAATGGCGACCGTTTCATTGTGTGCACCGGCTGTTCAGGTGGTGCGGATTTGGCAAAAGCTCTAATTGGGCGCGTTGCAGTCGAAACCACCGACTGCATGAACGTCTGCGACAAGCCCATCAGCTTTGCAGTGCGTGCGACAGGGAAAGCCGCCTATCTTTTTACTGGCGTTGATCCCGATTTTACTGAAGAAATCGAGGCTTTTGCCAAACTTTACGCTGCAAGCTCCGACGGGCAAATCATGGACGCGCGGGCAGCTGGAGCGTTGCGATTCTGTCTTGTCGGAAGAATTCCCGCCTAACTTGCACGAGTCCAAAACCACGCTGAAAAAAAGCCAAGGCAGGTCCAGCCCACCGCGGCGGTCCCCAAACTAAAAGTCACAAATTGCGCAGATAATTCTGGTGGGGCCACCCCCCAATATGTATCAAGGTGGGGCGCACCAATAACCTGCGGCGCAGCCAATAATACGATACCCACCAGGGCAATTGGACTGCGCGCGAATGCAATCATCCACAAACCTAGGACTGACGCAACTATCGTTCCAAACCACCAAGCTTGTCGTGCTTCAACTTCAGTGCCAATCGTGCCTGGCAAAACTGGCGGCAAACCCATTGCTGGAGCCATCTGAATGGCGATAAAGCCAGCCAAACCCCAAATAATCCCGCTACGCGCAGTGATCTTGGTAAAACCTTTAATTTCTGTTGTGGCCATCACTGCCAGCAGCAAGAACCCAAAGCCCACGTAGGTTACGATATTAAATCCTATCGTCATTAAATGACGTCCAAGATCACTCCCCAAGTTAGGCGACCCGCGTTCACTTTGGGGTGATCCATCGGTGACAAAATGAATCCGAATACCGCCTTCAAAGAGTTCCCCTTCAAGCAGCGTTGGAATAACGAAATAAAATTGCAAAAGGGCGGCAATCAACCCTGCTGCAACGCCAGCGAACACAGCGCTGGTAAGCAATCTAGCCGACATAAACTTTATTCGCTAACGCTTAATGGCAGGGAAATGCCATGGCGTGGCGTTGATCGTGCGCTGCATCATGCAAAACCGATGCTTGAGCATAACCTGATGCGAACAGCAAAATAAGTCCAGCAAGAGCGGCGAACGCTGTTGGCAGTAGATCTACGTCAGCAAAAGTTTTGGTTTGTGCGATTGTTTTAATTTTAGCAGTCATGTGTCGTCTCCTTTGTCCCGTCATCCCCGACGGTCGGTTTCATCACGCACGGCAGGTCTCCTGGCTCGCGGGTCAATGTGAACTTCGTCCCCCTTCCCAAGATTTCCCTCAGTGGATGTGGACGAACACTCACCGCTTACAGTCGCGGGGGCGGCTGTGGCATTTGGCCTCCTATATGGATCGGCCCTCACCACATTCTCTTTTAATCCACGCTCCGGCTTAGCCGAGACGCAATGAACCATGCAGTGACCTTGTGCGCCCTGCTGGGACACTGGTCAAGGCTGTTTCCGGCGTGTTTTGGCCATTTCCGACGCTCCTCGTTTTTCTGCTGAAGCTTCAGCAGAAATTTGTAAAAGGTAAAATTCAATGATGCTTGCATATTTAAAAAACTGAAATGGGCAGGGAATCGCAATATATTGTGGATAAACCAGTTGTTTTTGGCATATACAGTAGGCGCCCGTTGACTCACATGCACGGCGGTGGCGAAACTAAGTTGTACAGAATCATTCAAGGCAGCCCCCATGCGGTTTTCCCGCCTACGCCTCAACGGCTTTAAAAGTTTTGTTGATCCGACTGATCTGATTATTCAGGATGGTCTGACCGGTGTGGTCGGACCTAACGGGTGTGGCAAATCCAATTTGCTCGAGGGTCTGCGCTGGGTTATGGGCGAAAATCGCCCTACAGCGATGCGGGGTGGTGGTATGGAAGATGTGATCTTTGCAGGTGCTGCGACCCGTCCTGCCCGCAATTTTGCAGAAGTTTCACTTGTGATTGATAATGGCGAACGCCTCGCCCCTGCCGCGTTTAATGATACGGATAGCCTTGAAATTGTGCGTCGTATTACGCGCGATGTTGGTTCTGCCTACAAAGTAGGCGTCAAAGACGTTCGCGCCCGCGATGTGCAGATGTTGTTTGCTGATGCTTCCACTGGCGCCCATTCCCCCGCTTTGGTGCGCCAGGGTCAAATTGCTGAACTGATCAATTCCAAACCTAAAGCCCGCCGTCGCATCCTTGAAGAGGCGGCAGGCATTTCTGGGCTTTATCAACGTCGACATGAAGCTGAACTAAAACTCAAAGGCTCTGAACAGAATCTAGCTCGGGTGGACGATGTGATTGAACAGCTGGCGACGCAGCTTGGCGCACTAGCACGTCAAGCACGTCAGGCCGCACGTTACCGTGCTATCGGTGACGAATTGCGTCAATCCGAAGGCTTGCTTTTGTATCGCCGTTGGAAGGAAGCCGACGAAGCCCGCGCTCTAGCAGCTGACCAATTGCGTACCAGAACAATGGACGCCGCCACATCTGAAATTGCTGCACGCCAGTCTGTCAAAGTCCGCCAAACATCTGAAGACGCACTGCCTGCCTTGCGTGAAGAAGAAGCAATCGCTGCCGCGGTCCTGCAACGCCTTCTTGTTCAGCATGACACATTAGCCGACCAAGAAGCCCGCGCCAAGCAGACCATTGATGTGCTGACTAAACGAATTGCACAACTGGCCCTCGATATGGAACGTGAGGCTGGGTTGAACAAAGACGCAGGCGAAACCATTGAGCGTCTTGACTGGGAAGCGCGAGAGATTGCCAAGGCAAGTGCCGGGCATGATGATCGCCTTGAAGACGCGCGTGAGGCGTCCACTGATGGTGCACAAATCCTCGCTGATCGCGAAGCCATACTGGGCGAGATGACAGAAGATGTTGCGCGTCTGGCTGCACGCCACCAATCTGCGCAACGGCTTATAGATGATTTCCGCAAGACGCTTGCTAAAAATGAGTTTGAAGCTCAGCGCGCTATCGCAGCCCGCGACGATGCAACAACGGCTCTTGCCAAAGCTGCGCAGGATTTTGAAGTTGCAAAGGCCAGCGAAGCTTTTGCGCGTACTACCGCTAACAAAGCCGAAGATGTTCTAGCGGGAGCCGAAAGAGCCCGTGCTGACACCCAAAACCTTGAGGCTGACGCGCGTGGTCTAAGATCAGAAGCCGAAGGCGAAGCGAGCGTTCTGCGAGC
>JBLILC010000100.1:0-10030 GCA_047635635.1 Octadecabacter sp.
ACCGCCGAGGAGTATATCGTTACCACTGCCTGTGGTGATGTGGAACTCTTCAACGCCCGTGTAGGTTGTGCCACCAAGCACACCACCATGGCTATAGGTGCCTGTAACAGTGTTGGTGATGGCTGTCGTTGCCGTGGAAAAGTCCATGACAAGACGGTCGTGTCCATCACTTGCCGCCACAGCCCCAGCGCCACCAGCATCTTTGATGATATCATTCCCACCCCCCGTGACGATAGTATCGGCTGAAATTCCAGAGGAAACGATATCATTGCCATTTCCAGTGGTTATCGCATTCGCGCCCTCACCACCTTCGATGTAGTTGTTGCCATTCCCAGCGGTGATTGTGTCGATACCGCTGCCACTTATGATTGTATTGTTACCATTCCCAACTGCGATCGTATTCGCACCTTCGCCACCTTCGATGTAGTTGTTACCATGCCCAGCAGTGATCCCATCGATGCCGCTGCCACTTAATATGGTGTTATTACCTGATCCGGCTGTGATCGTATTGGCACCATCAGTGCCTGCATCTATGCAATTGTCGCCACTCCCAACCGAGATTGTATCAATGCCGCTACCACTCAATATTATATTATTACCAAACCCAGTTGGCCCAACGGTAATGGTATTAGCACCCTCTCCACCTTCGATATAATTATCACCAGTCCCCACGACTATCCCGTCAATGCCACTACCGCTAATGATTGTGTTGTTGCCAGTCCCTGCTGTGATGGTATTGGCTCCACCAGTTCCTGCATCAATGACATTATCACCGTTCCCGACAGAGATTGTGTCAATACCAGAACCGCTGATGATCGTGTTGTTACCAGACCCAGTCGGGCCAACCGTGATCGTATTGGCCCCAATTGTGCCAGCATCAATATAATTATTACCGGTCCCAGCGATTATCCCATCAATGCCAGTGCCACTAGTGATCGTGTTGTTGCCAGACCCAACAGTGATTGTATTGGCTCCGGTCGTGCCAGCATCAATAATGTTATTGCCATTTAGAAAAGTCAGTGTGTCAATCCCAGATCCGGTCGACACCGTGTAATGCTCAATCGATAGCCCTGTTACGGTGACCGTACCTTGATCGCTGCCAATTACAGTCGCGGTCCCCGTGACGGCGACTGTTGTTGCACTATAATCGACCACCAGCCGGTCATCGCCAGCACCACCATCAACTACATCGATCCCGCCCGTGACGGTTATGACATTGGCACCATCATTGCCAGAAACTGTATCGTTCCCATCGGAATCAATCACATTTATTGGCGCTTCGCCTGACAAGACCAGCCCCGAAACGCCGCTACCAATGGTCAACACAATGTTTTGTGACGATAATTCTCCAACTATGGTAATGTTATTTTTTGTGACGGTCACAAACTCGTCACTATAGCCGGGCGATAATTCAATTGTATCACCTTGGCTTGCAGCATCTACGGCAGCTTCAATGTTAGGATAACTACTACTAGGCCCAACAATACGGACAACCATTCTATTCTTCTCCACTGAGTTTAATTGATCAGGAAAACAAACGCAGGGCTTATCCAAGTCTTACAGTTATAAACATTATACAGGACGTGTTACGGCTGAATCAATTACCTGCTAGGTCATAGAAACTGTACTAAAGTATAGATCTCGGTGTTGAGAACATTAGTTCGCGAAGGCTACGTTCTTTTTTCCAGAAACCGACTACGTTTAAATATGGTCACTTATGCGCATATTAAAGAACACTCATGGCCCTAAGGCTTCATCTACCACTCCGTCGTAGTATCAAACCAAATTGACAAAGACCTGAACTACTTCAGCGCTCAGTTACAATTCTATTAGTTCGTAGTCTTGTATGCGTCAGGTATCGGGCAGCTCATGATCGAACCTTATGAATCTAGCTTCACGATATGAATTCTTGCAGCCCTTTTGTGCAAAAAATCCCAACAGTATTTAAGAAACGCATCCCTTTTATCCAGCGTAACCAAATAGTCGGGGTAGCCATAAGACCAGACCTGGCCACAACACCAACGCCAGCAATGCCAAGAGCAACGCAATTAAAAATGGCCAAATTTCGCTGATAATTTCAGACAATGGAATTTGTGTCACAGCATTTAGCACAAATAGTAAGATACCGTAGGGCGGCGTAATCAAGCCAATCATACAATTTACGACAGCAACAACGCCAAAATGTACCAAATCGATTCCAAGTTCACGGCATGTTGGTAAAAAAAGTGGGATGATCACCAGAATGATCGTTGTTGCGTCAAGTAGACACCCCAAAAGCAAAAGCAGAAAGGTGACGCTAAGTAGAAAAGCCAAGGGTTCAACATCAAGCCCAACCAAACGCTGAGCTAAAATGTTGGGTATGTTTTCCGACGCAACCACGTAGTTTAAGATTAACGCCCCGCCAATCACCAAGCCGACGGCAGCAGAGGACCGCGCACTTTCGACGAGTATTCCATAGAGTGCACGGAAGCTAAGCGCGCGATAGAAAAGTGCGGCGAGCATCAACGCGTAAAAAGCGGCAACAGCTGCGGCTTCAGTTGGCGTCGTCACACCACCATAAATTCCATACAATAAAATTGCGGGCATCAATAATGCAGGAAAGGCATTAGCTGTACGTCGGGGTAGTTCAGACAACGGAACAGGATCTTCAATCGCAAACCCACGGCGATGGGACAGGAATGTGTTCATTCCCATTAAAACCGCACCCATCATCAATCCAGGTATGATCCCGCCCAAAAAGAGATATCCAATGGATGTATTCGAGACCAAAGCGTACAATACCATTGGAATGGATGGTGGAATAATTGGACCAATCGTAGCAGATGCTGCTGTGATGGCAGCTGCATATCCACGGGTGTAGTGACCACTTTTTGTCATCATTTGTATGATGATTTTTCCGATCCCTGCAGCGTCAGCAACGGCAGAACCAGACATCCCCGAAAAGATTAGTGATGCCACGACATTCACGTGACCAAGACCCCCTCTAAAGCGTCCCACAAGAGCAACGCAAAAGCTTAGTAACCTGTCACTGATCGTGCCTGCATTCATGATATTGGCGGCAACAATAAACAACGGTACTGCCAACAAGATAAAGCTTTGATATAGCCCATCCATGAGAACTTTACCCATGATGCCAACACCGTTTCCACCAGTTAATAGATAAG
The DNA here is from genome assembly GCA_047635635.1 of Octadecabacter sp. Taxonomy (GTDB): domain Bacteria; phylum Pseudomonadota; class Alphaproteobacteria; order Rhodobacterales; family Rhodobacteraceae; genus Octadecabacter. Next base: position 3,165 of record JBLILC010000100.1, read on the forward strand.
TTAAGGACGCGATCATGATCGCGTAAGCAATCGGCATTCCAATACCCGCAAATAGGAAGAGTGTGACAATGCAAACAAAAAATTCGATACTCATCGTGCAGTATCCTCAACCTGATCGTGTTCAGGTTCTTCAACCCCAAACTTGACTGCGCGATAGACTGCCCACGCATATCTAAGGGCAACAGCAACGAGAAAGACTATGTAAATCGAGTAGATGTCGCGCATTCGTATCCAATCACCAAAAACGGTTGATAGGGTTGCAGTTCTTTTTAGCCTTAAAATGTAGAATTTGGACAAAGTAGGCTCAATGGAAAAGATAAAACCAATGCAGATCGCAACGCCAGATATAATGATAAACCAACGACGAGTGGCAGGGCGTACAGCATAAAATAAAATGTCAAAAGTGACATGGTCACGTTCCCTAACCACAAACGCGTTCCCCCAAAACACAAGCCAGACCCAAAGCAGAAGACAAAACTCCAATGTCCAGCCATATCCTGTCGGATTAAGAAATGGAAATTGTTCAGGCAACCATACTAGTCGTGCTGAATATCGCACGACGATCTGCAGTATGAACGTCAGAAACATCAAAGCCATCATAGTTGCCGCAACGGCTTCGGCAAAGTGGCGTAAACTGGTCTGAAATTTTTCCAATGGGCATTCCAGTAAAATAACGCCTCACACAAAGTAGGCCATAGACAAAACAAGAAATAGAAGGACAGTCTGAACCGTCCTTCTATTGCCGAGGCGTCGTGTAATTAGTTACCAAGACTATTGATCTTTTCCAACACACCCTCTGGCCAGCTGGCTGCAAGCTCTGACCCTGCATACTGCCCCTGAACATGCGTTCGGAATGCAGAAAGGTCTGGAGCGTAAATTTCCAAGCCATTCTCAGTCAAGAATGAAACTAAGCTTGTTTCTTTTTCCAGTTGCATCGCGCGCCCACTTTCTGCTGCAGCGTCTGCAGCGGCTTGAACGGTTGCTTGTTGACCTTCGCTCAGTTCATCCCAGACACCTTTAGAAAACGCGACATAGTTCAGGTCAACCAAGTGCGATGTTAAAACAATTTGGTTTGTCACTTCATAAAATTTGGCATCAACAACAGTTGGAAGCGGGTTGTCCTGCCCATCAACTGAACCAGTCTGAAGTGCGGTATAGACTTCGGTGAAGGCCATTGGAGTTGGGTTCGCACCAAGTGCTTTGCCCAAGAACTGCCATGCGTCTGTACCCGGCATCCGAAGATTCACACCAGCCAGGTCTGCTGGTGTGCTCACAGTAAGTTCTTCTTTGGTTTGGCGTAAATTCACGTGGCGCTGGCCAAGATACATAACTGCAAGCAATTTCACGCCAAGTTCATCTTCGGCCGTCTGCTTGAAGGCATCCATCAATGGGTCATTAAAAACAGCTACCTGATGAGCGGCGTCTTGGTGTACATAACCTGTAGCAAAGATCGAAAATTCTGGGAAAAATTGCGCTAACTCTTGTGCAGATGTAATCGACATCTCTAAGTCACCGGATACAATGGATTCCAATTCGGAACCCTGCGCAATCAACGAGGCATTATAATGCGGCTCGTAAGTTGCGAAGGCAGCGACTGCTGGTGCGAAAACTTCAGCCAAAGCAATTGAACGCTGATCAGTCTCAGATGCAGGTGACGAAAAACGTAATGTCATCATATCATCAGCATAAACGGGCGCCGCCAATGCAGCTGCAGTTAGGGCCAATAAAGTGCGTCTAGTAAATTTTTTAATCATTAGTTATCCTCTCGTTTTTAAATGCGGCTTTTGTGCCGCTTAGATTTTTCATGGCACACACGCCGTGAAAATAATTTTACATGCCCAACGCGCGTCGTTTAGCGCTGTTGATATGTGAATGGATGGCCTTCACCGCGCCCAAGCTATCGCGCTGTGCTAGAGCATTTAAAATAGCAAGATGTTCCGTCAAAACTGGCACGACCAATTCTGGCAACATCCGTGTGTCAGTATTTCGGATTAATCGGATTTTTATCGCATTAATTCTGTGAATGTCTGAAATAATCGAATTTTCCATCGCATCGATAATCCGATCGTGAAAAGCCCAGTCAACTTGCTGGGCTGTCCGAAGAACCTCGGGCGAAACTGTTGCGCCGGCGACGTCACGAATTTGTTCATGATCTACTATTAACTGTTCGATTTCTTCAGTGGTGGCGGACTTGCAAAATTTTGAAATAGCCTCAGCCTCGATAATGCCTCGCAACTGAAAAGCGTTTCGAACCAGGTCGAGATCGATGGAAAGAATCTGCAAACCACGTTTGGGGACAGTTTTTATCAAACCGTCCGCTTCAAGTCGTGGAATCATTTCACGGATCGCACCAAGCGGCATTCCCGTAAGTTTGACTAGCTCACGTTGTGACAAAATCTGTCCAGGCCGTATGTCACGCGCCAACAGCTTTTCCGTAAAGTTGGAATACGCATGATCACGCATACGAAGTCCGTCAGGATCTGTCATTTAACGTTACCAAGTGGAAACTTCGCCGCAACTGCAGCACTTTGTTTACCAGCTAGAGGTTGTAGTGGAGCACGAAGATTACCCCAGCTTGCGTCACCGGTCATCGCGACCATGGCTTGCTTCAAAGCAGGTATCACAGGGAAAGAGACAATTAGATTTACATCCGCAGACAAATCAACATCTTCGGCATGCGTGTCAAATAGGGTACGCATACGTTTAGGGAAAAGGTTGGCAACCCCACAGATCGATCCTACCGCACCCATTGCAGCAGCTTTATGCAAAAGTCGTTCATCACCGACCAAAACGGGGATTTCACCAGCCTCAAGAAGGGCTTTAGTGTTAGCCCATTTCCCAGCACTGTCTTTGATTGCTACAATGCGGGTGGGAAAGGTCTTAAAGAGCTGCATAACAAGCTTCAAAGACAGAGGCACCTGGCTGACTTGTGGTATGTGATATAGGATAAATTTGGCGCGGGGGTCTGCCTGTTCAAATAATTTGGAATGCCATTCAAACAGCCCGGCATCATCCACATCCTTAAAATAGAATGGTGGTAACAGCAAGAAACGCTTGACCCCAAGCCCTACGCCTTGATCGATTTGCGCCAGAACATCGGCAATAGCAGAGGCACACAATCCAAGCGTTATTACATCAGTAGATATTCCGCTATTGATTAATGCTGAGATCACGTCGGACCGTTCACTAAAGCCAATCGAAGCGCCTTCACCAGTCGTTCCAAATAGAGTTATACCATTGACTCCGTTTTGTAGCATTGCATTCGCATGGCTACAAAATGCTGAGATATTTAGGCCCCCATCACCGTAAAACGGAGTAAGCAAAGCAGTGGAAATACCGAAATGCTTGATGTTCTCCTCCATTTGTTTATCCTTTTTTAAAAAATATTACCTTTATATGTTACTAGTTGCGAGCTGGCTGTCAATGTAACATGTTAGTTGAATATTACATTGATAGGATCTTATCAAAAAATGGAGATTACACTAAATGGCAAGGGTCATTTGCGCAGGTTTGATTACGGTTGATCTGGTATTCGAAGTTACAACTTTCCCAAACAAAAGCAGTAAAAATGAAGCGACTGAATCAAGTTTGATCACCGGTGGGGGAGCATTGAACGCAGCATCCGCCATCGCAAGCCTTGGTGGCCAAGTGAGCCTTGTTGGTGCCATAGGCGATGATTTGTTTGGAGTTTTATTGCGCCAGAAAATGGCGGACCGCGGAGTGGACGACCAATATGTCACCACAATTTCGGGGACGACAACGTCTCGATCTGCCAATATAATTACTAGAGATGGTGACCGTACGATTATAAACCATCGCGACGCTGCTTTGGTGCCAAAATATTTTAACTTGCAAGGGGCTTTCCCCTTTGACGCCGCTTTGGTCGACACAAGGTGGCCTGATGGGGCGGTTAAGATTGTTCAAGCTGCTCGAAGTGCGGGAAAGCCAGCTGTGATTGATGCCGAAGCTCCCGTCGCAGTTGCCGAAGAGGCGCTTTTGAATGCCAGCCATATTATTTTCTCTCAACAAGGTTTCACTGATTACACTGGGAGTAACGACAGCTCGGTACTAGCTGAAGTTGCGATGTACCTGGGCGGATGGTGCGCTGTTACCCGGGGCCCACTGCCAGTACTTTGCCATGATGGGAATAATTTTACAGAAGTCCCCACTTTTTTAACGCATGCAGTTAATACACTTGGAGCTGGAGATGTCTGGCACGGAGCATTCACCTTGGCGTTGGTTCATGGATATTCTGAGCTTAATGCGGTGCGGTGGGCAAATGCCGCGGCATCACTGAAGGTGCGCCATCCAGCTGCAGCTGAGACCTTGCCAACTGCGAAAGACGTCAAAATGATTTTGAGCCAAAACGGCTAAAAATTCTTCAAAATTATAAATGGTCCTAATAGTTCTTACAGCCCTGCCCGAGTCTTTTGGCGCTCTGCCTGTAGCCCACACAGAGGCCTATCTTGCACAACAGCTTGACCTTAAGTGCTATTTTTAGCGCAGGGACCATGACCCTCATGCAATTAACGCCATAAAGCTAAAGGTTTTAAATTTTTTTATAATCTTAGTAAGTTGACTTAGCAGTCCACACCCACTTTTGATTTTTTAAACCTTTCCCTCTGGCAATCGCTGCTAAAGCGTGGGCCAACCCTTAGCATATGAGGATTTGTAGTGTAGCACTTACAGAAGCAGTAACGTGCGAGAGTGCTTATTTGTAAATCGTTGAACACCCGTTCACGGTTTCTTTTCAACGACATGTCATCAAAAAAACTGGTATTACAAATATTAGTCCAAGACGATTGCGTAAAGTAGCATTAAATTATTGGGGTTGAGGCCCAAACTAAGAGTTTTGAAAAATTCTCAGCCATATCATTTCCAACGTTCTTTCTGGCTTTGATCACCCTTCAAAAATTTTTCTAAAAAAATGTTATATTACATAGCAGCAACGAGATTACCTTTTCACTCTGCATCACTAATCATGATTGAGGCATCAAGCGGCAAGCGTTCGGGCAAAATACTAAGGTTGGCAATTTTTGTCAGGTCGATTTGTAAAAAGGGCGCACAAAGGAATTATAATGTTTCTCTACGTTTTCAAACCCTTTGGTTGCCAGCTTACAAAAAGTTTAGCACAGGGTTTATACGCAGGCATCTTAACGGATGCCAAAACTCTCGTATCATAAGCGTTTATCCTGATCTTAACATGCCAAATAAGACGTCATACTTGATTATTTAATATGTTGTTTAACCAACTGTGGTCATTGTACTGCAAATTTTTAATTTTAACTGTCAATAGAATTGTGGAGACCTTAAGTGTTTGATAAACTGAATTTAAGTTAAAATAAGTCAATATTTATAACCGCATATATCCTTGTTTATCCTCAAAAGCTTGATAACTTTGTACAACTTATGGAGTGAGGCATTTATGGGCGAAAACGTAAGACTTGCGGTGGTTGGGGCGGGCCTTGTGGGGCAACGGCACGTGAAAGCGATTGAACAAGCTGATGGGGTTGAGCTTGCTGCGATTGTGGAACCCAGTAATGTGGTCATCGGTGCGACACCGGTGTTTGTGAATTTAGATGATTTATTACAGGCTAACGCAGTGGACGGCGTGATCTTGTCAACGCCGACGCCCCTACATTTGCAGGGCGGTTTAGCCTGCATCAAACGGGGTATTCCAGTTTTGATCGAAAAGCCTCTTGCGGCATCTGCAAGAGAAGCAGCGTTGCTGGCAAAGGCGGCTGAAAAAGCGGGCGTGCCTGTTTTGGTTGGTCATCATCGTCGTCACAACCCCCTGATCCGCAAAGCCGCGTCTTTAATCCAAGATGGTGCGATCGGGGAAATTCGGGCAGCGCAAGTCACCTGTTGGTTCTACAAACCAGATGATTATTTCGAAGCCGCACCGTGGCGCAAAGAAAAAGGCGCAGGACCAATTTTGGTTAATCTTGTGCATGATATCGACCTTATGCGCCACTTATGCGGTGAGGTCCTGACAGTGCAGGCGCAAATGACTCCATCCAAACGCAGATTTGACAATGAAGACCTTGCTGCTGCTGTTTTACGGTTCGAAAGTGGAGCGATTTGTACGATTACCGTTTCCGATAGCATCGTTTCACCGTGGAGTTGGGAGCTGACGTCGCGCGAATATCCGATTTATCCAGCGACTGACCAATCTTGTTATTTGATCGGTGGTTCTGAAGGATCATTGTCTATCCCTGACATGCGGTTGTGGCGTCATGACGGAGAAGCAAGCTGGTGGGCTCCGATGTCAGCAACAGCAATGCCACGCGAAAATTCGGATCCACTACTAAATCAAATCATGCACTTCGCTGACGTCGTGCGCGGTATAGACACACCTTTAGTCACTGCTTATGAGGGTCTTAAAACCATGAGGGTCATCGAAGCAATTCAACAGGCTGCACATACAGAAAATATAGTTCATGTCAGCTTACCGGAAGGATCAGCTCAGGCTCCGACAGAATAAAATCTGGTCTTGCCACGCTTACGTTCCGATCTCTCAACTCATTAATGCGGGCTTTCTCTAAAATGCCACGGGACTTTTGCCGCCTAGCGAAGAGTGGCGTCATGGCGATTTACCAGACTGTCATATTTGAGAAACGTTGTTCGAGGCCCATTGAAAATAAAAAATTATTTCGTGAGGCAGTGATGCCTAATAGATATTGGCTAGTTCTAAGCCAATTATCATTTTATCCGCTGAGCGGCGGTTTGTATATGTTGTCACTAAATACTGCTTCGAGTCAGAAATGGCCAAGTGAGACATAACAACTGTTTAAATCTAGTATTTAGTTTTGAAGAATTCTGAATATCCAGAGAATACCTTAGATAGCAAGAAATACCTAAAAACG
>JBLILC010000101.1:0-9997 GCA_047635635.1 Octadecabacter sp.
TCAAGCCAACCATTTTACCATTGTCCATCACAGGCATATGGCGAAACCGCCCTTTTGTCATTCTGGCCAGTACTGAATCAGTCGCATCAGACAAACCACATGTTACCAACTTCTTGGTCATAATATTGCTGATGATGTTGGCCATACAGCTTGTCCCATGTTTCCCCAGTTCTCGCACTATATCGCGTTCCGATAAAATACCTGCTGGTGTTTCACCATCGTCATCACTGATTATGATAGCACCAATACGTTTTTCAGACATAATCCCTGCTGCTTGTGAGACACTCGAATCAGGCGTCAAAATGAAAACGCCAGCTGTTGGTTTAGATTTAAGGATTTGTGAAACAATCATTGCAAGCTCCTCAGCCTTTTCGAACCAAATCTAATATGGTTAATTCTCGCGCCCACCTCTACGCCTGTCAAGCGACGTCACGCTCAAGACGCGAAATCTCAGCGCGCAATCCACTGTGTAATGCCACTGCAAATCGGTTCAAGCGGTCCGATGTGCGATCACTAGTGTGGCGTACTAAATAAAATGAACGTGTCAAAGACACCTCATTCTTCAGCACTCGTTGTAGTTCAGGTGCAAACGGCAGGGCAAAATCATGCATGATCCCAACACAGGGATTTTCAAAGTCGGCTGCAGCCGCACGCAACGTCATCACTTGCACTGCAACTGAGTTGGACGCAACCTGAACTCCACCTGCACCAAGATCACCGAGATAGTCCAGTTCTTTGTCAAAGATCATATCAGGAATGTACCCAACGATCCGTTTTCCTTTTAAGTCAGCAAGACTGTTAATCTGCACTGTCTTCGGTGCTGCCAGATGTAGGCGATAATCACTCACCTTTTGAACCGTAAGACGCCCCGCTTGAGGTTGGGAGACCGTGATCGCCATATCTGCCTCGCGTTTGGACAAGTTCACGACGCGCGGCAGCGCAAGGATCTGAATTTCCAAACCTGGGTTTTCCGCACCGATAGCGGCACAGACTTGCGGTAGAAGGTAATTTGCCGCCCCGTCTGGGGCACCAATCCTAATTTGCCCCGATAACCCACGCTGATCACCCACACCTAATCCTTGGGCTTCTCCTATTGCTAATGACATTGACGCTTCTACTTCTGTAGCATGGTTCCGCATCCGTGACCCAAGATCCGTGATCGCATAACCTTGGGGTGATTTTACAAACAGCAGAACACCCAACTCGATCTCAAGTCGTAAAATTCGCCGACCCACAGTTGCGGCATCCATGCGTAGAATTGGCGCGGCACGGCTTAAACTTTCAGTGCGGGCCACTGCCAGAAAAACGCGCATATCGTCCCATCGTGTCATATCCTACCCTTGCATTTTTGCAAAATGAATTTGCCATACTGGCGCTTTTACTTACGAAAACGCAAGGCTATGATAAAGTCAATATGATTAAACTTACTTGTAGACCCTGTGTGCAGGCTGTTTATGCTCCCCACCTCAAAAAACTGGAACATCACCATGACAACTGAATTTACCCACTTCATTGGCGGCGAACACGTCAAAGGGACATCTGGCCGTTTCGCCGATGTCTTCAATCCAGCAACAGGCGAAGTCCAAGGCCGTGTACCGCTGGCCTCTGCGGCAGAACTCGATCATGCAGTGACAGTCGCGGCTACTGCTCAACCTAAATGGGCTGCCACAAACCCACAACGCCGTGCGCGCGTTTTAATGGCCTTTGTTGGCTTACTGAACCGCGACATGGACAAATTGGCCGAGGCACTCTCGCGCGAGCACGGAAAAACCATTCCAGATGCCAAAGGCGACGTGCAACGTGGCCTTGAAGTTGTCGAATATTGCATCGGCGCGCCAGAGCTTCTAAAAGGCGAATACACTGACGGTGCAGGCCCAGGTATTGATATTTACTCTATGCGCCAAGCCCTTGGTGTGACTGCAGGAATTACACCATTTAACTTCCCAGCCATGATCCCAATGTGGATGTTCGCACCTGCCATTGCTTGTGGTAATTCTTTCATCCTCAAGCCCTCCGAACGTGATCCATCCGTGCCCTTGATGCTGGCTGAATTGCTCGAAGAAGCAGGCCTTCCCGCTGGTATCATACAAGTCATAAATGGTGACAAAGAAGCCGTTGATGCCATCATCGATAACGACACCATCCAATCCATCGGCTTTGTTGGGTCGACGCCAATTGCTGAATATATTTACGGTCGTGGCTGTTCAAACGGCAAGCGTGTGCAATGCTTTGGCGGCGCAAAAAACCATATGATCATTATGCCTGACGCAGACCTTGACCAAGCGGCTGACGCACTTGTTGGCGCTGGCTATGGTGCAGCCGGTGAACGCTGCATGGCAATTTCCGTCGCTGTTCCTGTTGGGGAAGAAACTGCGGATCGGCTTATCGAAAAACTTATCCCGCGCATCGATAAGTTACGCGTTGGACCCTACACATCAGGCGATGATGTGGACTACGGTCCCGTAGTCACATCTGCCGCAAAAGCAAATATTCTCAGAATGATCGAAGGTGGTGTTGAAGCAGGCGCAGATCTTGTGGTCGATGGCCGAGGGTTCAAGCTTCAGGGCTATGAAGACGGCTTTTTTGTAGGCCCTCATCTTTTTGACCACGTCACACCCGAAATGGAAATCTACCAGAAAGAAATCTTTGGTCCAGTCCTATCCTGCGTGCGTGCAGCATCCTATGAAGAGGCTTTGGGTCTCGCGATGGATCACGAAATGGGCAACGGTACTGCGATATTTACCCGTGACGGTGACGCAGCGCGTGACTTCGCAAGCCGTGTTAACGTTGGCATGATCGGCATCAACGTTCCAATCCCCGTACCGCTAGCCTATCATACCTTCGGCGGCTGGAAAAAATCTGTGTTTGGTGATCTTAACCAGCACGGTCCAGATGCGTTTAAATTTTACACACGTACTAAAACTGTGACCTCACGCTGGCCCTCCGGCATCAAGCAAGGTGGCGAATTCAATTTTAAAGCGATGGACTAAAGCTCTAGACTGATCAATATATCCCCCATAGGTTTATTCACCTTAGGGGGATATAATTTTGGAAAAGACATGCTAGCTGAGAAAGAGTTTTTTATAAAATAAAGCTTAAAATAATTTAATATTACAATTATTTTGCCATTGAATAATTATCAATTTCCTTCAAAAGCTTTATCTCAAAAAAATGTAATACTGGCAACAGTATTTTGCTATGCTGGCTGGATCACCAATTACTAAATTTATCACCGAAAATTTTTATAATATTTACGTCAAAATTTAATTAGTATTTTGATAGCTATTTTAAGTGAGCAGGTAAGTATTTATTATACCCCTTCGCGTTCACCAAAACAAACAATTAAAAGAGTGCTCAATAATGGAAAGAATTTGAAACAATATTATTTTGTGCCATCAAAGCCAAAAAACTGGCTTTCGACATTGTAGGTGGCATGCGCTAGGCTCTTCTAAAATTCGTAAAAGTACTCGCCTTAAAGTTTTTTTGTAAATAACATTGGAAGAATTTTTTGGTGCGATTAAAATAATTTGCAGTCTCAACTTCTGAAAGGATACACTATGATCACGTCACGTCGAGATTTTCTGCGCACAAGCACTGCTACAATTGCAGCCCTGCCCATTTTGGCTGCAACTGCAGCTCAGGCCCAAACAAACCACACCGTCACCATCAAGAATTTTGCTTTTTCGCCATCAAACTTAACAATCGATGCTGGGGATACAGTAACTTGGATCAATAATGATCGCGCAGCACACAGTGCATGGGAAGACGGTACCAGCGCATTTGATACTGGTTTGATCCGCCCTGGCGCTTCATCCAGCCTGACTTTCCCAAACTCCGGCACATTTTCCTACCGTTGTCGCCCACACGGCAACATGCGTGCCTCAATTAACATTGATTAATTTACGATTTCACCTGACCGTGAATTGATGTTGCTTGGTAGATCAGTTTATCAATAAACTTATCTACAAAAATACTTATGGATTATGTGATGCAGACCAAACGCAACTTTATTATTAGCGCAGCAGCAGCTCTCGCTACCCCTCTCATAGCGAGAGCACAAGAAGCTCCAGATCGTAATTTATCATCCTTTGCAGCACAGAACTGGCAGGATCACTTTTCCACGCTGGGCAATGGAGCTATTTTGGCAGACATCACGTCACGTGCTCTGCACTACTGGAGCGCAGATGGCAGCTACCGCCTCTACCCGTCATCAGTTCCAATGACAGAGGACCTAACCCGTCGTGGATACTCCAAAATAGTGCGTAAACGTATCAGCCCTACATGGACGCCCACGCAGTCCATGCGTGAACGCGATCCGACCTTGCCTGTAATGATGGACTCAGGTGAGGTGGGCAATCCACTGGGAACCCACGCGATGTACCTTGATTGGCCAGCTTACTTGATTCATGGAACCCACGACACGCGCAAAATTGGCCGCCAAAGCTCATCCGGTTGCATAGGACTTTACAACGATCACATTGCTGAACTGTTCGCCGTGGTGAAAACAGGTACTCAAGTCCGTCTTCTTTAGCTCGACCATATGCCGATTATCATTCCTACTAAAAATGAATGAACCAAGTTTTATATCGAGGTCGAGAATTAATACTTACCAGATAAGTGTTAAGACACTTGCACCCACACTCATGCCAGGTGAGCTTATGCCCAGATCCGAATAAGAGCTTAGCATCAAGATTAATTGTAATGTTTAAATCGAAACATATATCTATCCAGGGCAAATAATGTGTTAGATGATGTTACAAATTTACGTCACACCATCCGCGACTAAATCCACAACCAAGTCCTAACCTCGATCGCCACATTCTTCCATCATACAAAAGACTGGAAAGACCAGTCCATCTACAAAAATAGCTACAACTGTCTGAAAATTACCGTGATGATTTTGATCGTCACATGTCGATCTACGGAATGCGTGTTGATGTAAGTGTAAATAATAATGGATTGAGAGCTTATAGAGTGGAACATCTTAACTATTGCCCGCCTCATTTTTTTAATGATTTTCGTCTACTCACCATTTTGGCATGGTGGGCACACAAGCTCACATCCTACCCCCAGTCAGCCTTTAACAATTTCCCACTGCAAGTAGCTACCATCGGACCTGACCAATCGGGACAAAGATCAACGGCTTGTGCAAGCACTCCTCGATCTTAATAAAATGAAAGGGTGCTCAAAGATCTGGTTGGACTTGCGCCGCTCAGAAAATTTCCCCACACTTGTTATAATATTAAGCTTTTTTACCCATACCTTAATAACAATCGGATTAGGAAATTGATAAATTTCCTGACATAAATACTTTGGTGGCTGCGCATTTAAAAAACAGCGTTGACAGCAATAAGTCAGCATTCTGTGTAATGAAACCCCTAGCATGTGCAACAATAAGGCCGCTCTAAAAAACTGATCGACTCCGGTCTTAATCAGATTGTGACATTTGCCAATATGTTTGATGAATTGCTAAAATTAGTGGAAGAGGACACAGACCAATTACAATGAAGTGCAGCACTCGAAATGCTTACGCAACATCATTAGCGAGGGCAACGATAGCTACTATCATTGTTCTACCGCTCTGGCCACAAAGGGCGACACATCTGCCAAGATGAGTACAGTCGTTAAAAACTTTATCGACGACTTCAGTGAGGATCTTTAGAAATGGACTACGCTTTATCCGATGAACAGTCAGCCGTCTATGAAATGTCGTATGCATTCGGGGCCGAACATATCGCTCCGCATGCTCGTGAATGGGACGCTGCAGGCACAATTCCGCGCGACATATGGCCTAAACTTGCAGAACTAGGATTTGGCGGGCTCTACGTGTCCGAGGCTTCAGGCGGTACTGCACTGAGCCGGCTAGATGCTACATTAGTTTTTGAGGCGCTGTCTGCCTCCTGCGCGTCCGTCGCTGCCTTTCTCTCAATCCACAATATGTGCGCCAAGATGATTGACGACTTTGGCTCAAACAGCTTGAAAGCTCGTCTACTGCCAAAAATTCTCTCCATGGAAACAATCCTGTCTTACTGCCTGACCGAACCCGCAAGCGGATCTGATGCGGCGTCTCTTAAGACAAGGGCGGACGTAAATGAACAAGGGTATGCCCTCACAGGAAACAAAGCATTCATTTCAGGCGGTGGCTATTCAGACGCGTACATTGTCATGGCACGAACTGGTGTTGCAGGATCAAAAGGCATCTCAGCCTTTGTTATTGAAAACGACACTGAGGGGTTAAGTTTTGGTGGCTTGGAAAGCAAAATGGGATGGCGATCGCAACCCACCCGCGAAGTTCAATTAGACAACTGTTCGATTTCAAGTGAAAACCTATTGGGTGAGATTGATCAAGGGTTTAAATGCGCAATGAAAGGCCTCGACGGCGGACGTTTGAATATTGCTGCATGTTCCATTGGTGCTGCACAATCCGCGCTTGATAAAACTATTGAATATATGTCTGGACGTAAGGCATTCGGCCAATCACTCGACCAATTTCAAGCCTTGCAATTTCGACTTGCAGACATGGAAATTGATATGCAATCAGCCCGGACATTCCTGCGTCAAGCCGCTTGGAAGTTGGACCATCAAGCATCCGACGCAACAGTCTTTTGTGCTATGGCCAAAAAACTATGCACTGAAACCGGCTCACAAGTTGCTGACCAGTGCCTTCAACTGCACGGCGGCTACGGCTACCTAACAGATTATGGCATTGAAAAAATTGTACGCGACCTTCGCGTCCATCAAATCCTTGAAGGGACAAACGAAATAATGCGCATAATCACTGCACGACATCTTATCAAATGAGTGATGTTTACATTCGCAAAGAGGGAGTGGCGGGCCGCATCACGCTAAACCGCCCAGACGCGCTCAACGCGCTAACGTGGGAGATGTGTTTAGCGATAGAAACTGCAATCGACACGTGGGCGGACGACCCAGCCATTGAGCTTCTAATCATCAATGGCACAGGCGAAAAAGCGTTCTGTGCGGGCGGCGACATCCAAGAAATGTACACCACTGGGAAGGCGGGCGATTACAGTTATGGCACCCGCTTTTGGCGTGACGAATACCGCATGATCGCGAAAATATTCCGGTTTCCCAAGCCAGTCGTAACGATGCTGCATGGCTATACCATGGGTGGCGGCGTTGGGATTGGCTGTCATGGCTCACACCGCATCGTTTGCGAAAACAGCATGGTAGCAATGCCCGAAGTGTCAATAGGTCTTGTACCCGACGTCGGTGGTTCCCTCATCCTTGCTCGTGCACCAGGACGGTTAGGCGAATATCTTGGTCTTACAGGAGATCACATGGATGCTGGAGACGCCATTTACGCAGGATTCTCAGACTATTTTATCCCTCAAACCGATTGGGCTAAATTAGTTGAAACACTTTCAAAAACTGGGGATTGGTCCGCTATTGATCGCGCCGCACAACCCCTACCAACTGCACGTCTTACCGGATGGCAGACCGATATAGATGCCGTTTTCGGCGGTCAATCACTGGCTGATATTTGGCGCGCAATGCCAGAGAACTTGCCTGACGTCTTAGTTCATGCCAAAAAGTTAATAAACCGCAATTCGCCATTGTCTGTTTGCGCCACAGTCGAGTTGATCCATAAAGTCCGCATGGCCGATACGATTGAGGCAGCTTTGATGCATGAATTTCGCTTCACCTCCCGCGCGATGGAACACGGCGACTTTATAGAAGGCATTCGCGCAGCAATTATTGATCGCGATAAAACTCCAAAATGGCGTCACACTTCATGGCGTGAGGTAACAGGAGCAGATGTACTTGCCATGAAATATCCATCCAAGCCACCACTTAAATTAACAGGAAACTCCACATGAAAATTGCATTTATTGGTCTTGGTAATATGGGTGAACCAATGGCGCGCTGTCTGATCGCTGCGGGACATGACGTTACGGGATTTGATCCAGCTGCCAGTCCCGATGGAGTGTTCTGTGTCCCATGCGTGAAAGATGCAGTTGCAGATGTGGATGTGGCGATCACAATGCTGCCAAATGGCGATGTCTTGCGCGTTGTGGCTGGCGATATTCACGCCGCAATGAAAAAAGGGAGCGTGCATCTGGATTGTTCTACTGTGGACGTTCAATCAGCACGCGATGTCGCCCAAGCGGCTGAATCTTCAGGATTATCCGCCGTTGATGCCCCTGTTTCTGGCGGTATGGGCGGTGCTGCTAACGGCACGTTGACGTTCATGGCAGGCGGACCTGTTACCACCTTTGCAACCGTTCACCCACTTTTTAAAATTATGGGCCAAAAAGCTGTGCATTGCGGAGATGCGGGCGCAGGACAGGCTGCAAAAATCTGCAACAACATGATCCTTGGTGCAACGATGATCGCGACCTGTGAAGCATTTTCTCTGGCGGACAAGCTTGGCCTTGACCGACAATCCATGTTTGATGTGGTCTCAACGTCTTCAGGCTATTCATGGTCGATGAACGCTTATTGTCCCGCCTCTGGCATCGGTCCTAATTCACCTTCCGACAACGCTTATACACCTGGATTTTCAGCCCAGTTGATGCTTAAAGACTTGAGGTTGAGCCAGCAAGCGGCAGAGGCAGTGGACGCCGAAACTCCTATGGGCGCACGTGCAACTCAGCTTTACGCGGAATTTGTGGAGCTTCATGGAATGGGTGGCATGGATTTTTCTGCCATGCTACCGCATTTGAAGGATAAACCCCGCAGCTGACTATTCCGCAGCGACGGATTTGGGCTGTAACATCTGTTTCAAGTAGCGGCCCGTGTGAGATGCCTCGACTTCAGCGATCTCCTCTGGCGTACCAGTAGCCACAACCTGTCCACCTTTGTCGCCACCTTCGGGCCCAATATCTATTACATAATCAGCGGTTTTCACCACATCCAAATTATGTTCAATCACTATCACGGTATTGCCGCCTTCAACTAATTCATGCAGCACTTCTAATAACTTACGCACATCCTCAAAATGCAAGCCCGTTGTTGGTTCATCCAAAATATACAAAGTCCGACCCGTTGACTGTTTGGCAAGCTCTTTAGACAGCTTCACGCGCTGCGCTTCACCACCCGACAACGTCGTCGCTTGTTGCCCAACTTTGATATAGCCAAGGCCGACGCGTACTAATGCATCCATTTTAGTACGGATGCTCGGCACTGCTTTAAAAAAACCCTGTGCTTCTTGGACATTCATATCCAGAATATCAGCAATCGACATCCCCTTGAAACGGACTTCAAGTGTCTCACGATTATAGCGTTTCCCCCTACAAGTTTCACACTCTACATAAACATCTGGCAGAAAATGCATCTCAATCTTGATAACACCATCGCCTTTACAGGCCTCACAGCGCCCCCCTTTAACATTAAAACTAAAGCGTCCAGGCTTGTATCCGCGCGCTTTGGATTCTGGTAATCCGGCGAACCAATCGCGGATCGGCGTGAACGCACCGGTATAGGTCGCGGGGTTGGACCGCGGCGTCCGACCGATCGGGCGCTGGTCGATATCAATAACTTTATCGAGATGTTCCAGGCCCTTGATCGTCTCACATGGAGCAGGCGTCTGGCGTGCACCATTAAGCGCCATAGATGCTGTTTTGAACAGAGTCTCAATTGTAAGCGTTGACTTACCTCCACCAGAAACCCCCGTCACGCAAACAAACATACCGAGAGGAAAATCTACTGTGATTGCTTGAAGATTGTTGCCACTCGCTTTTTTAACGGTGACTTTTTTCTTATTACCCTTTCGACGGAGCTTCGGGATCACAATGGATCGACGCCCTGCCAAATAGTCTCCCGTAATACTATCAGGATTTCCAATAATTTCAGCTGGTGTGCCTTTGGCGACAACTTGGCCACCATGGATTCCAGCCCCAGGACCAATATCAAAAACATAATCGGCTTCGCGCACAGCTTCTTCATCGTGTTCGACAACTATTACCGTGTTACCCTGATCACGAAGATTTTTCAGCGTTGTCAAAAGACGGTCATTATCGCGTTGGTGCAGACC
>JBLILC010000102.1:0-9881 GCA_047635635.1 Octadecabacter sp.
CCTTGGTCAACAAATTCGGGCAGCACCTGTTCAGATGGATCAGAAAGCGTTTGGACGACTTCGCCGAGGAAAATTAAAACCGGAAGCACGGATTGATCTTCACGGCATGACACTTGCACAAGCTCACCCTGTATTAACAGGATTTATCCTTCGGTCTGCGGGTGCTGGTCACCGGCTAGTGTTGGTTATCACTGGTAAGGGGAAGCAACGTGACGATGGTGGACCCATACCGACCCGTTTTGGGGTTTTACGCCACCAAGTTCCACAGTGGCTGGCGATGGCCCCGCTAGGCGGGTTAGTGATGCAAATCGCTGAAAGCCATATTCGCCATGGAGGGCAGGGTGCCTATTATGTCTATTTACGTCGTACTCGTTGATCGGTTCACGACTGATATTGGATATAGCAACAATAGAGCTGCTATAAAAAATGTTATTGCATAACCCAACATCTGTTGTTCAAAGCCAACACCCTTGTCGATGAGCCAGCCACTAATGCCAGGCCCAAGTGCTGATCCAAGAACCATCAAAGCTGTTGTTGCTGCTTTGATGGATCCAAGGTGTAAAGTGCCATAAAACTCTGCCCAGCATGAATTAAGTAACGTTGCCTGACCACCTCCAGCCGCGCCCATTAGGATAACAGCTAAGGCTGTCCATCCGAGGCTTGGCGCGTACCAATGAAGAATGAAAGCAAAAATGTAGGGGATCAAATAGAATGGCAGAAGCTTGACTGCACCGAGCCGATCAACAGCCCACCCATAAAAAATAGTGGAAAATAAAAGTGTGATCGTGCCTAGCGGAAAAACTGCTACTAAAGCCAAATGTGAATAGCCCTTGATTTCAGCAAAGTGGACTTGATGAAACCAGAAGGCGGTGCCAAAACCAGAAAATGACATGACTGCAGGCGCCATAGCCCAGAAAATTGGATGGCGCAGCACTTCTGCGCGTGTCCAGTGTTTGTCGTAAAGACCAGTTGATGGACTGTCTCGAGCAACTGACTGTGGAGTGCGTTCAAGGCGTAGCAGCCGCAACAGGACGGGTGCCATGGCTAAACAAAAGATAGCGCAGCCGATCCAGATGTAATGCCAATCGATATAAGATTTCAACCATACCATCATTAGGGGCAGCGCTGCCTCAGCCAGCATGAAGCCCATTGCAGCAATGGCCAAGGCCCGGCCACGGGTCGCAATGAACCAACGAGCCATCGCCACGGTAGCCACATGCGTTGTCATTCCTTGCCCAAAGAAGCGAAGTGCAAATATAACGACAGGTAGGAGAGCGGCGATCGGATTGAAGGCCATGAGGATACAAGATAGCCCAAGAAGGAGGATAGTAGTAATACCAAGCTGTCGGACGCGAAACCGATCTGCGAGGCTGCCAGCAAACACCATAACCGCCGCTGACGCGCCTGTTCCAACCATATAGATAAAGCCCCAGTCACCATTGCTTAGTTCGTATTCAGAACGGATCTCACCGCCAAATATCGAGATAAAAAATGTTTGCCCAAAGCTTGAGAGAAACGACAGTAACGCGCCCGTCGCAAGGAAGGGCGCGTTTTCGCGGATGAAGGAGATATATCCGGTGTCGTTAATAATATTTGAGGCCATTAGGTCTTATTGGCCGAATGACAGCAACTGGAAAGCGCTAAAGTACGTAGCGGCTTATGTCTGTAGATCGTGCAAGTGCGCCAAGGTGTTCTTCGACAAAGTCAGCGTTGACTTCGATCTCATCACCGCCACGGTCTGGTGCATTGAATGACAGATCCTCAAACACTCGTTCCATTACTGTATAAAGCCGACGGGCGCCAATGTTTTCAACAGCTTCGTTGACCTCTGCTGCAATATGCGCGAGTGCTTGAATGCCATCTTGGGTAAACGAAACGGTAACATCCTCAGTGCCCATCAAGGCCGTATATTGGAGGGTTAGCGCGTTGTCAGTTTCGGTTAAAATTCGTACAAAGTCATCCTCAGTAAGTGCGCGCAGTTCAACACGAATTGGCAGACGGCCTTGCAATTCGGGCAATAGATCTGATGGTTTGGCAATGTGAAACGCGCCTGACGCGATGAACAGGATATGGTCAGTTTTGACTGATCCGTGTTTGGTGCTGACGGTTGTTCCTTCAATCAATGGCAACAAGTCCCGCTGTACGCCTTCGCGAGAAACATCAGCACCGCGTGCATCAGCATTGCGGCAAACTTTGTCAATTTCATCAAGAAAAACTATGCCGTTTTGTTCAACTGCTTCAAGTGCGATTTTCGTGACAGTTTCATCGTCAAGCAGTTTGTCCGCTTCATCTGCGATCAACAATGCGTAGCTTTCGGAAACTGTTACACGTTTCTTAGTAGTGCGTGCGCTGAATGCTTTGCCAAACATCGCGCCCAAGTCCATGCCACCCATAGCAGGAGGCTGGCCTGGTATTTCCATATTACCCATAGGGTTAGAATTATCAGCCAGTTCAAGCTCGATAATGGTATTATCGAGTTCGCCTGTTTTTAATTTTTTGCGGAACATATCGCGAGTACCTTCGCGAGCGTCTGTGCCTGCAATGGCATCAATAACTCGGGCTTCAGCGGCTTCCTGCGCCTTTTGTTTTACGTCATCTCGCATGTAATCACGAGTTTCGACAATGGCAGATTCGACAAGATCGCGGATGATCGATTCCACATCACGACCAACATAACCAACCTCAGTAAATTTGGTTGCTTCGATTTTGATGAAGGGTGCGCGGGCAAGTTTTGCTAATCTGCGCGATATTTCAGTTTTACCAACGCCAGTTGGCCCAATCATCAAGATATTCTTTGGATAAACTTCGTCACGGAGATCGTCGTCCAATTGTTTGCGCCGCCAACGGTTGCGCAGTGCTACGGCAACAGCTCGTTTTGCGTCTGCTTGGCCTATAATGAACCTGTCAAGTTCGGATACTATTTCACGGGGGGTCAAGTCAGTCATGTTTGATGGTCTCCACGGTGAGATTACCGTTAGTGTAAACGCAAATGTCAGATGCAATGGCCATGGCGCGGCGGGCAATTTCTTCAGCGTTGAAATCCAAGTCCATTAATGCGCGGCCAGCGGCGAGGGCGAAGTTGCCGCCTGATCCGATGGCCGTTACGTCATGTTCAGGTTCCAGAACGTCTCCGGCACCTGTGATAACGAACAAGTCTTTGCCATCGCTCACGATCAGCATCGCTTCAAGTTTCTGAAGGTATTTGTCAGTCCGCCAGTCTTTGGCAAGCTCAACCGATGCGCGTGCAAGTTGCCCTGGTGTTGCCTCAAGCTTTTTCTCAAGACGTTCAAGCAGGGTGAATGCATCTGCCGTAGACCCTGCAAAGCCACAGATTACATCACTGCCACCGGCCGTCAGGCGCCTTACTTTGCGAGCAGTGCCTTTCATCACGGTTTGGCCAACAGACACTTGTCCATCGCCTGCGATGACAACTTCTCCACCCTTGCGGATTCCAATTATAGTTGTGCCGTGCCAACCTGGGAACGTGTCACTCATCATGTTGTTTCCTACCGTTAATTTTAATTTATATGGCGGTGCGAGGTGTGCGACACAAGGTTGGAACATGAAAGGGCGCCCTGATGAGATGTCCTTCCATGATACAGAATTGGTTTAGATACCTTCCTCGATCCAGCTTTGTAGTGCAGCTTTTGGCGCCACTCCGGTTTTGTTGGATACTACTTCACCATCTTTAAAAAGGAATAGCGCTGGAATGCCGCGCACTCCCATTTGAGCAGGGGAATCTGGGTTTTCATCTACGTTTACTTTGACAATTTTGACCTTGCCATCCATCTCAGCCGATAATTCTTCGAGCGCTGGGCCAATCTGCTTACAAGGACCGCACCATTCTGCCCAAAAGTCCACTACAACGGGGATGGTGGACTGACGAACTTCTGCATCAAAAGTGGCGTCGGTTACTGCTACGGTGGCCATTGGGTCTACTCCTCAAAGGTATTTATTTAGAACCGGAACGTATGGTTGGACCAAGGGGGCGTCAAGGCGTGGTCACGTCATTGAGAGCTGCGTCAAGAATCGCATCTGATAGATCCGTTGTAGTCCCTGTTCTTGTCCATAAAAGAAGTGTGTGAATACAGTGGCCTGGAAATATCTGTTTCAACGCATCACGGTATGCGGCCATTTGACGAACTAGGCCAACGGGCGTTTCTTCAGGAGTTTCTGGTACTGCTCGATTAGATTTGAAATCGACTGCAAAAACATCTTTTTCAGTTACGATTAAACGATCAATGATGCCATATATGCGTTCCTCCCTGAGGGAAGGCAGAGTCGCTGAAATAGGGACTTCGGGCAAACCAGCTTTAAATATCCATGAAAGGTTAGGTGTATTAAGTGTTTTAATAGCCTCTTCGATCAAATCACCCATATTTGGGATAAGTCCCGCGTCAGGATGATTGTGAGCAAGACCCTCAGCGGCAGTAAGGCGCAGTTTTGGATCCATGTCTGAAAGAATTTCTAACAAAAGGTGAATTATGCGCCCCCATGCTAGTGCCAGATCGGATGAATCAGTGTGCGTTTCACCTACTATAATTTTTGTGCCACCAAGGTCAGATGGAGAACGGGTTTTTGGGCGATCTAGTTGATCGGGAAGCGTTTCGCCAAAGTCAGGCACAACAGCTTTTATTACAGATAATTTGTTGTCGTTTTCTACCTGCCCAGCATCCCAATTACAGCGACTAAATCGCTTGATCATGCTGAATGGAGCAAAATGTTCAACTGCATTCAAATGGTCGAGTGCGCTTGAAACGGTCCGGTGCCAACTATCTTCGGGGTCCTTTCCAACATCCCCAGCTGCCGCAACAATGAGCCAATTTTCCGCACGGGTTAGAGCCACATAAAGTAACCTTCGCCGTTCGCGATCCTGGGCGTCTAGCATATTATCTTGAACGTCCCGCAAGACTTGCGGCATTACATCCGATTTCGGTTTCCAGTACACATGGTCGCCCGATGTTAAAAGATCACCGCGGACTTCACGCTTGCGTTTGGTCGTGTCGGGTAGAATCACAATCGGAGCTTCGAGCCCTTTTGCGCCATGCACCGTCATAACGCGAATACGATCACCTGCAGAATCCATCTGACGTTTGACAACCACGTCTTCGGTTTGCAGCCATGTCAGGAACCCAGTCAGGCTTGGTACAGAAGATTGTTCATAGCCAAGAGCCTGAGAAAGTAGGGCATCAATCCCGTCTTCGGCCTCATGACCTAGCCGCGCGATGAGGTTTCGCCGCCCACCATGACGAATCAAAAGACGATTAATTAAATCGTAGGGGCGTAAATAGTCAGCCTTGTTACGAAGATCGCGCAAAATTGCCAACGTGTTCTCATGCCCACCGGATGTCCTTATTGCCTCCCAGAGAGATTGTTTTTTTGGACGTGGCTGTGCTAAATCGTAGAGATGTTTTTCAGTCCATCCGAATAGTGGCGATTTTAATGCAGCGGCGAGTGACAGATCATCATCTTGTAGTGCGAGGAATTGCATCAGAGCCGAAATGTCTTTGACTGCAAGTTCACCCCCCAGCTTGAGCCGATCTGCACCTGCGATTTCGAGGCCCACCATTTTACACGCCACAATAATTTCACTAAATAAATCTGAGCGACGTTGCACGAGTATCAAGATATCCCCTGGTGTGATTTTTCGACGTGACCATCCGGTGCCGTTGGCGTCCTTCACGGGTAGCGTTTCTTGCGCAATCATGCGTTTGATTTCTGCCGCAATCTGCGTCGCAAGGATGACCTTGTGATTTGTTTTGCCCTTTAGGTCGACAGGATCGTCCCAATCGCGTTCTTCCGGTTTTTTGGATGGTTCGATCACAGGCCAGACATCTACACGTCCCGGCATACCGTCTTTAAATGCGATATGTTTGATGTGGTTGCCCAGTCCCTCAGCTAATTCACCTTTAAAGGTTTGATCAACCAGTTCGAGTACCGCTGTGGAGGATCGAAAAGAATAAAGTAATTCAAGTTTATAAAGAGATTTTTGGACCTTGGCCAATTCACCAGTGAAGTGGTCGCTCATACGATCAAATCCTTCCGGATCTGCGCCTTGGAATGAATAGATTGATTGCTTTTTGTCACCCACAACGAACACGGTCCGTTCACGGTCTGGATTCGCACCAATTCCAGTTGAAAATTCCTGGGTTAGAAGCCGCACGATATCCCATTGATCTGGTGCCGTGTCTTGCGCTTCGTCAACCAATACGTGATCGACACCACCATCGAGGCGAAACAGTACCCACTGTGCAACCGCAGGGTCTTCCAATAATGCCTTCGCTTTGCTGATTAAGTCGTCAAAATCCAATGCAGCACGCTGCACTTTCTTCTTCTCATATCCTTGCACAAAGGGTGTGGCAAAGGCGAACAGTGCGCGAGTTTTTTCGAGCGCGAGCCAAGACCATCGCGTGTCCCGACCATTTTCAACCCGCTGCATTAGGTCATTAAGCTCATCAATGAGATGTGGGTTGGCGGTGCGAATTGCGTTGGTTGGAAAGCTGTCAATTTTTGCGCCATAGGGTTTTTTAGCTTCCTTTCCGAATAAAAATACATTTTCCATAATGGCTAGATCAGCCATATCAGGATGGTCGGTACAATTGATGTTTCGCAGTTTAGATGCAGCCTTCTGATCATTAGTACCCGATACGAGGCAGATTGGGATCAGACGTTGGATCATATTCAAATCATCAGGTCTAGCGATTGAGCTGATAAGTCCACTAAGTGTGAGACTGGAAGGAATATCAAATTTTCGTGCTAAATCGTCAACTGTTGGGGGTGATAAAAATGCAGTCCTGCGTGACGTGATGGCCGCCAAGAAAGTTCCTACCTCTGCACCTGTGTAATGCCGTGCAAAGCCTGCGACTGCATCTGCATGAATTCCTGTTGCCATCTCATCGAGGACGCTTTCACGCAGCAGTTGCGCGGCGCGATCTTCCATTTCTTTGAATTGTGGGCTGACCTCAGCTTCTAAAGGAAACCGCCTCAATATTCCTGCGCAAAACGAGTGGATTGTTTGGATTTTCAACCCACCAGGTGTTTCAATCGCGCTGGCAAATAACGTGCGAGCATTGCTGAGGTAATTATCATCAATTTCTGCTTCAGTGCCTAATTCAATCAGCTGCCTGTGCAGCTCCGGTTTGGCCATCATCGCCCACTCACCCAAACGCTGGAACAATCGGTTCTGCATTTCAGACGCGGCGGCTTTGGTGTAGGTAAGGCACAACACGTTCTCGGGCCGGGTTCCAGCCAGCAGCAAACGTGCGACGCGGTCAGTTAAAACACGAGTTTTACCGGATCCCGCATTGGCAGATAGCCAAGTGGACCGCGTTGGATCTGCTGCTTCGATCTGGTGTCTGGTTGCGTCATTTGGGATCATGTTATGCCATGTCCTGTGCAATAGCGTTTTGTGTTTCATCCCACTCGCCATACCTTGCAAGGTGGTCATAATTTCCCTCAAACGCCAAGATCTCATTTGCGCTACGGGATGTGTATCCTTTGGTAGGTTCCATCCACTTTGTAATGAGCCCTTCAAAACGTGCCCACGTTTCGTCAGGTGTTTCATCGTCTAGTGGTGCGTTTTGGTCTTTCAAATCACTGCCCAACCCAATGTAGACAGCGGCTTTTGTACGGACGCGGCCTAATGCTTTAAACGCCCCGCGTTCGATCATTGCTGCTTCAAGAAGTAATTGCTTATCAAAGTATTTTTGCTGAGGCTTGGTGGGGGCTTTGCCAGTTTTATAGTCATAAATCAGCGCTTCACCATCGTTGGACATATCGATCCGGTCTGCCGTTCCTGTTAAGGTAAATGGTAGATTAACCAACTTCAGCTCACCGTGCATTTCAGTGCCTACATTAGTGGAAAATGCATGACGTTTTTGTTCTTCGATTATAAAATGTGGCGCAAAGGATGCGATACGTGCGAACCAAAGTGCCCGCATCGCTGGCCACGGGCAGTGTTCAACCAGTACGTCCGACGCAATGGATAGCAAGTCATCGTTTGCGCTAGGGTCTGCTGGGTCAATTTTGTCCTTAACAAACTTTTCAAGGATTTTGTGCACGATTGTGCCGCGCAGGGGTGCGTCAGGTGTGTGGGCCAAACTATCCAGTGCATTCAGTCTAAGAATTTTGCGAGCATATATTGCATAAGGATCTCGGATGAGTGTTTTAATCTGCGTGACAGACAATTGGTCTGGCCGCGCGTTAGCTGGTGGACAGGGCGATGGGCGTGGCGCGGGGTCAACGGTTCCTGTTGGAGCCGCAATGCTTGCCGCGAGTGTCAGCCAATACTTACCTCTGTTTTTGATAGCATTGAGATATGCAGGGCCTCCTTTATCATCTAAACCGTCAAGCAAATTTGTCAGGCGGTTGATCCATCGGCTTGGTACTGTTTCAGCCTCGTCAGACCGTACAGCGCGGCTTAGTACGACCTCGCGTGCACACACAGCTTGTTGATAATCATGGGCACTGAGGCCAATGCGGCGTTCGGGCAATAACAACCCAGCTTGAATCCGCAACGGGCGATTAAGCCAAGGGTCAGGAGTTGGGGCTTTGGGCCAAGTCCCTTCGTTGAGGCCTGCAAGAATTACCAAATCTGCTGATTGTACTCTTGCTTCGAGAGTACCCCAAATTAAGACCTGTGGGTGGCCCACATCACGATCACGGTCTTCACCGCTAGCTAGAATACTGCCAACTAATCGACGATAATCACGCGCTGTCATCACACCACCAGCATCAAGATGAATGCGTAGCTCTGACATTAGCCGAAGCGCTTCGCGACCAGCCCCTTTTTTCCAGAGATTGCCAGATCCATTGGTATCTGGTCCAGCTGCAAGACGTTCAGAAATCTTTAAATGGGTATCGTAAAAATGGCATAATTCACGCGGTTTTGTTTCTTCAATACTTAACAGCGTTGTGCTTACCCAACGTACCCAATCAATGCGGTCTGGATGTCTTTTTTTTGTACGATGGGCCCAGCTTGCGAGGCTGTCCTCAGTTGGAAATGGTGGGCCATACCTTCGCACTTCAAGTTCAAGTGCATTGGTATGCAGCCCGTGGTTGCCTCGTTCGAAATTGCACAATGGATGACGCAATAAAACTAAAAGACGTTCGGCATCCAGTGGTTCGCAAAACAGGTCAGCAATATGACGCAAGAACCGACCTGGTGCAGTAAGTTGCAGCGGAAGGCCTGCGCTGTCATCTGGTGTGATATCCCAACGATCTAGTGCGGCAGTAACCTGCCGTGTCAGCATTCGATCCGGCGAAATTAGCGCGGCAGTTTGTTGATCTTCAACTGCTTGGCGCAATCGCGCAGCAATTGCATCTGCTTCAGCACGTGGAGTTGGGGCTTCAATTAAAGAAATGCCACGTGTTGCTTCGCTAAGATCACCCAAACTGGGACCGTCGTTGATCCATTGATGGGTCACTGGGGCTGGCCGCAAAGAAAGTGAAACTAGTCCAGTGCGTGCAAGGTTGATGATGGTGTTGCCGCCCCATTTCTGGATATCGGATGGCTCAATACTGAGCGCATCGCACAACGCTTTGAACCGATATTGCGGATGATCCTCACCACCTTTTTTTTTATCCATCATATCCCAAACGTGTGTGGGCATATCGCAATCCAGGCCTGGTAGAATAATTGCGCCTTGTGGCAGTTTGGCGACGGCTTGCATAAATAATGAAGTCGCCCCGCGTGAACCAGTAGAACCTGCCACTATAATGGGGTGGTTGGGTGGATTATCAGCCCAACTTTCTACGAGTGTTTCAATAACAAGACGTTGGCGGCCTTCGCCATCCAACCGATCTTCTGCGAAGAATTGTTGCACCAATTGAATGAATGACAATGCGCGCTGCCAATGTCCCGATTGGTCCGTTACGTCGAG
>JBLILC010000103.1:0-9826 GCA_047635635.1 Octadecabacter sp.
TATAAATGAAGGTGATACGGTCACGATCTGCAATGAAACTGCCTCAGTTTTGGATGTTTCCGGCCATACTATTGGCCATATCGCATTGCATTTTGCAATCTCCGGCGTGCTATTCACGGCTGACAGCCTAATGGCTCTGGGTTGCGGCCGTCTTTTCGAAGGCACAGCTGCGCAAATGTGGCAAAGCATGTTAAAATTACGTACCTTGCCCGATGAAACTCGCGTTTATAGTGGACATGAATACACGCAAACCAACGCACATTTCGCTTTAACTATTGAACCGGACAATTCTGACCTTATCTCAAGGGTAGAGTTGATAAAAAAAACCCGCGCGGCGAACCAATCTACTGTGCCGTCAAACCTTGGCGTTGAGAAGCGCACAAACCCTTTTTTACGTGCCGACGTTTCCGCACTGCAAAACGCTTTCGGTATGACCAATAGCGATCCGATAGAAGTTTTTACCCAGATCCGAAAAAAACGTGATAATTTCTGACCTTCAAAACCAACACATTCATACTTAAAACAAAGCTTTAAACGCCACAATCGCACTTCAATATTAACTTTACGACATTTTTTCTCTTGAAGCATGGCTAAATAAGGCAAAACTTAACCACAAGAGACCACGGATCTGATGGGCCATGCCCCCAGAAGACCCCGATCAGAAGGAGCACACAACGTGCCATCATTTTCCACGACGCTTGAGCAGTCAATCCATTCCGCCTTGGCACTGGCCAACGAGCGCAAACACGAACTAGCCACGCTTGAGCATCTTTTGCTCGCGTTGATTGAAGAACCTGACGCGGCCCGCGTGATGAAAGCCTGTTCGGTTGATCTGGAAAAATTACGCAAAACACTTGAGGATTTTATAGAGGACGACTTATCGACCCTCGTTACTGACGTTGAAGGATCCGAAGCTGTACCAACGGCAGCCTTTCAACGTGTTATCCAGCGCGCAGCAATCCATGTGCAATCATCTGGGCGCACAGAAGTAACGGGCGCCAACGTGCTAGTTGCAATGTTTGCTGAACGCGAAAGTAACGCTGCTTATTTTTTACAAGATCAAGATATGACCCGCTATGATGCGGTGAATTTTATTGCTCATGGTGTAGCTAAGGATCCAGCATTTGGCGAAAGTCGTCCAGTTAGTGGCGCACCAACATTGGACGACGAAGCTGATACAGCAGAAGAGACCAGTAAGGACGAAAGCGCGCTTGCCAAATATTGCGTCGACCTAAACGTCAAAGCGCAAAAAGGCGATGTCGACCCGCTTATTGGTCGCGATCACGAAGTTGAGCGTTGCATTCAAGTGCTATGTCGCCGTCGTAAAAACAACCCACTTTTAGTGGGCGATCCTGGTGTTGGTAAAACCGCCATCGCTGAAGGTCTCGCGCGCAAAATTATTGAGTCCCAGGTGCCGTTAGTTTTATCAGGTACGACGATATTTTCCCTTGATATGGGCGCCCTGCTGGCTGGTACGCGCTACCGTGGTGATTTTGAAGAGCGGCTTAAGGCTGTGATGACCGAACTAGAGGATCATGATGATGCAGTTCTGTTCATTGATGAAATACACACTATAATCGGCGCTGGGGCTACATCGGGCGGCGCAATGGATGCGTCCAACCTACTAAAACCTGCGCTTGCGGGTGGCAAGCTGCGCTGTATGGGGTCTACCACCTACAAAGAATTCCGTCAGCATTTCGAAAAAGATCGCGCCTTGGCGCGTCGCTTCCAAAAAATTGATGTTAATGAGCCATCTGTTGAAGATTCGATCAAGATCCTTAAAGGCATAAAGACCTATTTTGAGGATCACCATCAAATCAAATACACGGCAGACGCGATCAAATCGGCTGTGGAATTGTCAGCCCGGTATATTAACGACCGAAAACTGCCTGATAAGGCTATCGACGTTATTGATGAGGCAGGCGCAGCCCAACATCTGGTCGCAGAAAGCCGACGTCGCAAGACAATTGGTACGAAAGAAATTGAGGCCGTTGTGGCAAAGATTGCGCGCATCCCTCCCAAAAATGTTTCCAAAGATGATGCAGAAGTTTTGAAAGATCTTGAAAGCAGCCTGAATCGGGTAGTGTTTGGCCAAGACGATGCAATTATCGCACTAAGCTCCGCAATCAAGCTGGCGCGCGCAGGTCTGCGCGAACCCGAAAAACCAATCGGCAACTACCTGTTCGCGGGTCCAACAGGTGTAGGTAAAACCGAAGTTGCCAAACAGTTAGCAGACACGCTAGGTGTTGAACTTCTACGCTTTGACATGTCCGAATACATGGAAAAACATTCAATTTCGCGCCTCATCGGAGCTCCTCCAGGTTACGTTGGTTTTGACCAAGGCGGGATGCTTACTGATGGCGTCGATCAAAACCCCCACTGCGTATTGCTGCTTGATGAGATGGAAAAAGCCCATCCCGATGTTTACAATATCCTTTTGCAAGTAATGGATAACGGCAAACTGACAGATCATAATGGCAGGACAACAGATTTTCGCAATGTAATTATTATTATGACAACCAATGCTGGTGCTTCGGAAATGGCGAAAGAAGCTATTGGATTTGGTCGAGAACGTCGTACGGGAGAAGACACGGCTGCTATCGAACGCACGTTTACACCGGAATTCCGTAATCGTCTCGACGCAACTGTCAGCTTTGCTCCCCTTGGCAAAGAGGTCATCCTACAAGTTGTTGAAAAGTTTGTACTCCAGCTTGAGGCTCAACTAATGGACCGCAACGTATCAATCGAATTGACTCGTCCTGCAGCCGAGTGGCTCGCAGACAAGGGTTACGATGACAAAATGGGTGCGCGTCCACTAGGACGTACGATTCAAGAATACATCAAAAAACCATTAGCCGAGGAATTGCTGTTTGGTACACTGTCAAAAGGTGGTCACGTCAAAGTCGGTATGAAAAACGGAGAACTTGATTTACAAATTGAGCCACTTGAAAAGGTGCGTATTTCAAAGGATAAACCTCCACTTATTACGGCCGGCTAATTCACTCGATTGCATCACCTATATCCTGCCCCACTTTCTCTGTGGTGCAGGATATAAAAATTTAAACTAATCATCGACTGCATTTCAGACACGCCTAAAAAACTACTTTGATGACAGTTAGTCAAAGGCTATAATTTATTTAAGATTTAATGCCTTAACCTATGATAGTTATAAGAGCACTAATTTTGGCCTACTATCCTTGTCAGCAGTGGAACGAGACCACAACGTTTTTCCTTTAAACCCTGACTACGCACGAAGTTTACAAAGTGCCTTATAGCTTAGACTTCGTCGATGAAACCATTGGACCTAACATTAAAATGGTGTCGATGTTGCATATAATTCAAGCTTATAAAAATTCTTTTACACACGAAAAAAGGCCATGCCGTACTCGTAACATGGGATCAAGTGATCTCAGAAGCTATTTTTTCCAAGTAGGGCTTTTTGGCTGCGCTCAATTCAATATATGCATATTTAGGTACGCCAAATTGTTATGATTGATGATTAATTCGCGGACTAGGGCGATGTTAACTGTAAAACCATTATTTTAATTCATTGTGGAAAGCACGATTGGATACAGCTAATGGTGGGCTTTCAAGCATCGGGGCTTCTGATAAGAAGGATAATTTCAAAGCAAGCTCTATCGACGCTGTAACTTTATTAATTAATGACCCAAACCAATCTTGGGTTTTAGTATTTGGAGCTTAGACAGGCCACATTGTCTAACTAATCATAGAAGAATTAAATATCTCAATATTGCGGGCAAGAGATGTACTCACACGTCAAAAGGGGTTGTTATGCGATATAGAAATCTAAAATCACCAGAGAGCGGCTGGCCAAAGGGCACTTATGACGGCATCGTGACATTTTAGCATTATAGAGCCAGATTAGAAAGGGGACAGTATTAATCATATCAATACAACTTTTCACATCTGTAATATTTATTTTAGTTAGTTTTGCGATCTAGCGTTCCGTCAATTTGAGCTCAATTCTGCGGTTCTGAGCGCGGGCCTCGTTTGTATTCGCAGAGTTAATTGGCTGATACTGCCCGAACCCATTAGCGGCTAAGCGATCCGGCGGTATGGTCAAGGAATTCACCATATAGAGAACAACGGATAGCGCCCGCGCTTGGCTCAGCTCCCAATTGTTGGCAAACTCTCCAGCACCTGACAAGGGAACATTATCCGTATGTCCATCGACACGGATCACCCAATCTATGCTTTCGGGAATGTCACCAGCGACATCGCGCAAGATCGATGCAACCTTGGAAATTTCAAGCTGTCCGGCCGGTGACAATTTCGCAGCACCTTGCTCAAAAAGCACCTCGGATGAGAAAACAAAACGATCGCCTTCGATGCGGACCCCGTCAACGTCTTCCAATATGGCGCGCAAAAGGCCTAAGAAATCAGATCGGTACCGTTCCAACTCCAATGCTTCAGCTGCCATGCGCTCTAACTCTGCATCCTCCATTACCCGTGCACGGCGTTCTGCCAATAATGCCCGCGCCATAGAAGTGTTTAAATTCTGCGTAAGCGTTTCAATCTGTACATTGGCATTAACATCTGTATCGTTATCCAGATCAAGCAGCCCCTGTAATCGCCCCATTTCACCGCGAAGCGCCGCGACTTGTTCATTGAGCAATGCTACCTGTCGCAGGCTGTCAGCTGATAGAGCCTGCTCCTGCGTCAGCGCATTATTGGCAGTCGCCAGGAGTGTTATCCGTCGATCCGCACCAGACTCAGCCACGCTAATCTCAACTTGCGCAGAGGCTAATGCTGCCACCGCAGCCGCCAAGTCAGCGCTAAATATGTCACGCTGAGTTGTAGCCACAGTTAATTCCTGTTCAATACTTGTTTTAGCGAGGAGCGCTGCAAATAGTTGAGCCCTTAGCGTGTCACGGCTTACCGTGGTCTCATCATGATCCTCTAGGGCGACAGCCAAACGGTCTGCTAACACCCCGCGTTCTTGTCCCAGAACCAGCATCTCAGCACTAGCTTCCTGTTGAGCCAGCAATGCAATTGCAAGATTTTGATCTAAATCTTTGCGTGCCGTTTGAGCCGCTGCCAAAAGTGTCAGGGTATCCTCAGCTGCTCTGCGCTGCTCTTCGAGTGCGAGGGTCATTGCGGTCAATTCAGTGTCAGCATTGGCCAGCCGTTCACGCAGAGCTACCGCTGCGGCGGCATCCACCAGCATCGCCACTTCTGTTTCGCTAATTTGTACCATTGCAGCAGCACGCGCCACTTCTAGTTCGGCGATCTGCGCCTTTAACACCTCAACACTTGTTTCCAATTCAACAATCTGCGCGTTTGCCACTACGCCCGCCGCCTCCAAATCACCCAACTGAGTTGCCACTTTGACGCCAGCCGTTTCCAACGTCGCAATTTGTATGTTTGCCAAAGAATTGTTTGTTTCCAGGCTTGCAATCATCGCCTCAAGCGCAGCGCGTCGCGCTGCTGCAAGGCGCGCGGCCTCAACACTTAAATCGATTTCGGATCTAGCCTGCGCAATTGAAAGGTTTAGCGCCTCTTGCTCATTTACCAATTCGACTTCACGTGCCTCGAGGCCTGCGATTGCTCTATCATCCTCACGCCGCTGTGCCAGAAATTCCGCTACCTGTACTTCAAATCTAGTGATAAGAGATTGTGCATTCGACACATCAGCAATCAGGTTATCGCGTTCATTGGTAAGGCGCACAATCATTGAATTTTGCTGTTCAATTGCTACATCGTTTTCACTTAACGCCGACCGCAAACCCAATAACTCAGAAGAAAGAACACCTATTTGCGAACCAAGGTTTGCGGATTGATCTTGTTCCATCCCTAATGCGTCAGCCAATGCTGCAACCTCGGCAGACAATTCTGTCAGTTGGTTTTCTTGCCCAGTTATCGTTTCTTGCAACACGAATTGCAGTACCATAAAGATGGTTAACACAAACATCAAAACCAGAAGAAGACCCGTCATTGCATCAACGAAACCGGGCCAGATCGATGCTTGAAAACGAGCGCCAGTCCTGCGGCTTAAAGCCATAACTTAAGAGCCACTCTGATTGTTTTTACGCGCATCACGATTACCTTGGCGCACTGCATTTGTCAGATTCGCCATATCTGCGCGAAGGTCCATGACCACCTCTTGACGGCCAGCGGCCATTTCTTCGAGTATGCGCAAAAGACCCACATCAATCGAACGTAAGCGCATACGGCTTTCTGCATCGATACCTTCCATTCCAGTGTTTTTAAGCGCTATAATTAGAGATTCTTGTGCATCTGCGACTCTGGATAATTGTGTGGACGTCTGATCTGTTACTGAATGCTGCGCCATCTGCGCGACTGCATCAGTTAATGCGCTTACACGTCCATTTGCTTCACCACGGCTGGATTCGGATTCAGCAAACATCGTCTGCATCTGTTCCATCTGTTCGACCATGCGGTCAACGACACCTGCCATCGCAACCTGATCGCCGCTAGCTTCATCGCCGGCTGCAAGTCCTACCCGGGTAATTGTAGACAACCATTCTTCAAGTTCACGGTAAAATCGATTTTGACCGTGGCTTGTAAACAATTCAAGCAAGCCCACTACAAGCGATCCTGCCAGCCCCAGTAGTGATGATGCAAACGCAATCCCCATACCACCAAGCTGGCTTTCAAGCCCAGCCTGTAAGCGAGCGAACACGTCTCCACCACTTTCACCCTCACCAGGTGTAAGAGACTGAATTGTCTCAACTAGTGCTGGTACTGTCGTAGCAAGTCCGTAAAAAGTCCCCAAAAGACCAAGAAAAATTAACGTGTTAACAATATAACGTGTTATTTCACGATCTTCATCAATCCGTTGTGATACAGAATCTAGGATTGAACGAGAAGAACTTGACGATAGTTGCATCCGTGATCCGCGTGATCGTAGCAGCGTGGCCAAAGGTGCTAGCATGCCAGGTGCTTTGATGATGTCAGATCCGACTTTTTCACCCGCAAAAGCCTCAATCCAACCAATCGATTTTATCAACTGCCAGACCTGTCCAAAACACGACAACACCCCAATCACAAAAACGACAAATATGAAGCCATTTAGATATGGATTTGCCAGAAACACAGGCCCCACACGCGGAAATGCGAAAAATAC
Organism: Octadecabacter sp.; assembly: GCA_047635635.1. GTDB lineage: Bacteria > Pseudomonadota > Alphaproteobacteria > Rhodobacterales > Rhodobacteraceae > Octadecabacter. Next base: position 7,109 of record JBLILC010000103.1, read on the forward strand.
GCCAACGCAGACCAACGCCAAAACCACCAGCATCGATGTGATCTGGCGCACGGGACGGGAAAACTGCGGCTCGGCCTCTTTGCCCCCTGTTTCCATGGGATCGGGCACCTCTTTGTTGTTCATTAAATTTTACGATAGAGAATTGATTAGCAAACCCCAACCAGTTTTACGTTATTGCTCGAACTCGATTCATGAGCCATGCCATATCAGGGTCATTGATACCCATTTTTAACAGATGTTCGAAAGTATTATATAGATATTCAGTATTCGGGCCACGTCCACCAACTGATCGCGCAATCATTTGGGCTTGGCGTTCTAAACTGAGCTGGCAATATTGCTCGTGATTGCGATTAATGACATAGGCTAGCGCCTGAACTTTGCGACCATCTCGCAGCGCTAGTGGCAAGTGCGCCTCTTCATAGGCGCTAGAAACCAGTTCGCGTTCGCGCAACTCAGCCAATACAAAGGCTTCATCCGGTTCAGCCACACGAAACGCGACGCCAGTGCAAAGCGCATCACCTGCATCTAGAGCCAAAACCAATCCCGGTTCTTCAACAGAACCGCGGTGATGGATCGACAACATGCAAAAACTGCGGTGATAGCCTGAAAGCGTCGCCGTTACAGTTTCAACAGCTTTGAAACCTGGATTCCACAATAATGATCCATATCCAAACACCCACATTGTCATTCGCGTGGCCCTTTCATTCAAGCTCCTCTAAACACCAATTAATCAGCTGGTGAAAGGCCCAAATATGCGCAAACTTATCTGTCTCATGCTCTTTCTTTCCGTGCTTTATGGTGGCTATTGGTTCGTAGGCAGATCACAAATCCAGTCCCGCTTGACAAGTGCGATTGTGCAAGTTGATGCTAGCGAGATAAATGTTACATATGAATCTCTGGCTACGCGCGGATTTCCATCACGTTTTGATACCACATTAATCGATCTTATGGTCGAACACCCTGTTGCGCGCATACGCTGGGAAACTCCCATTTTTCAACTTCTCTCACTTTCATATCAGCCCAACAACGTTCGTGCTTACTTTCCCAACGAGCAAGTGTTCATCGTCGACGACAAACGGTACACGCTTTTTACCAACGAAATGGTTGCACGCGGTCAAATTAGTGCAAGTACGGAGCTAGCGTTGGAGCAAGCCGAATTAGAACTGCTCAATCCAAGGCTGCAATCAGAAGACGGCACTGAACTCTCGCTTGCCCGCTTGTTCACCGCTATGCGTCTCACTCCTGGTACAACCCAATCCTATGATGTGTATTTTGAGGCGCGTTCTATAGTTCTACCCAAAACTATTCGCAATTTAATTGATCCACAGAACCAGCAACCACAGATCATGCAAAGCCTGCGCTTAAACACCGACTTTGTACTTTCTGATCAGATTAAACTGAACAGCACCGACGCTGATGCACTGTCAATCGCAACTCTCAGTATCAAGGAATTTACGTTTGCGTGGGGTGATATGTCAGTGTCCGCAATCGGTGACGTTTCATCCGATGAGACTGGCTTGCTTGACGGATCCATCACAATTTCAGCAAGTAATTGGCAACAAGCGTTTGATTTAGCAGTGTCATCAGGGATACTAAAAGATGAATATATTTTTCTAGCAACCCAAATCGCAAACAATTTTGATGAAACTCCACAACTCCCTGATAGGGTGACAGTCACCTTGTCGATTGTGAATGGCGAATTAACCCTAGGTGGGTTTGTACTGGGTCCTGCACCACTGCTGCGTTAAACTATCTAAAATAGCTGCTAGAACGATGCCACATGGCATCAAAAGAAACCAGTGTCATTGCAAGTAGTTAGCTACTGGCTTCAAATCAATGCCGGATAATTCATTTGCCTCGTGCCACTTGCAGCACGGTAATTGGCCCTTAATAATGTTGTTACATTGTTGAAAACGGTGATTTTCTAAACAACGTTTAAAATCAATTCCCGGAATAATTACCTGACCACTCGCCTGTTCGGCCTACCGCACAACTGCGATCTACCTACAAACACAACAGGCAATGCGCTGTGACCGAACTCAGACAAAGCAACTATCCGCAAAATCGATAGCAGACAAAAAAACATCTCATGCCCCCAGACCTAAATAGACGCAAATACTATCTTACTGTAAGGAAATGTCGCCACAAACCGCAGCGCAAGCTAGAAAGTGGATTTTTTTAAAAGCAGCACGCTCTGGTGGTTAATAGCTTCCACAGCGCTTCAAATGAGCGAAAATTTTTATCATCAGCGGCACCAAGGAACAGCTTTGCACTAGCAGTGTCAACGCTCACAATCCCGCTCATGTTTTGGGCACAAACAGAACCTATTAAAACTCTACAATACCTATTATTTTCGCACCGGATTTCGACCAAAATTAGGGACATCTGTATCTTGCCCAGCCTCAATAATTCCACGCCTAATTGCACGTGTACGAGTGAAATAATCATGCAAATGATCACCGTCACCCTGTCGGATCGCCCGTTGCAATGCGAACAACTCTTCTGTGAAACGGCCCAGGATTTCCAAGGTTGCATCTTTATTGTTTAGGAACACGTCCCGCCACATTGTCGGGTCGGACGCTGCGATACGGGTAAAATCACGAAAACCTGCAGCTGAAAAATTGACGACTTCAGTATCAGTTACACGGCTTAAATCATCAGCAACACCAACCATCGTGTAGGCGATCAGGTGCGGTGTATGCGAAGTCACTGCTAGTA
>JBLILC010000104.1:0-9604 GCA_047635635.1 Octadecabacter sp.
AGCCAGCACGACGTATGAATGCATTTGGCCTAATTGCAATTCTTGTCCGCATCTAATTAGTTTGCCAATGAAACTACATGTGCACACTAAGCAATAAATGTTTCAGTCAATGGCACCTCAGATACCAGAAGCGACTGAGACAACGCCTTGCAATAAGCAGATCAAAGTGGCATCACACTTAATTGCAAGACAATTAAAACATGAGAAGCACACCCACCACATTCTTCGATTGTTAGATTATCATATGTAGTTAATCCGAAATCACTGCAAGGATCCACAACGTTTAATTCCGCGCATTTTACTAAAGTATCTTGTACGAAGTAATGCGTACTTTTGGTTAACACCCCTTTTTATAGCGGCAAAGCAACCGTTGATTTGATCTCCTCCATGCTCAACAATGCTGTCACATTAAACACCCGTACCTCTGAAATTAGCGCCTGATAGAAAACGTCATAGGCCCGTGCATTCTGCACCCTCACCTTCAGAATATAATCTATGTCACCTGCCAACCTGTGTGCTTCTTGAACTTCCGGACGATCCATCATGGCTTTTAAGAATTTGGCCTGCCAATCTGCCTCATGTTCGGACGTCCGGATCAACACAAAGAAACAAGCCTCGAACCCTAATGCTTCAGCATTCAGCATGACTGTCTGTTGGCCAATTACCCCCGCATCGCGCATTTTGCGAATCCGGTTCCATACAGGAGTCTTTGACGACCCCACTTCTTTAGCGATTTCGTCCAATGATTGCCCCGCATCACGCTGCATGGCGCTTAGAATTTTCCGGTCTAGCTCGTCTATCCGAACATCCATTCGCTTTTTCCTCTCTTTTGGAAACACTTTGACTTAACTGTGGAATACCGCGAACACCTGTTCCTATCAACATGATATATAGCGCAATTAATAGAATTATATTTTATAGTGACATTAAGCAACTTGGATACACCGCTATGAAACACTTTCCCATCTTCCTTGCCGTAGAAGGCCGTCGCATAATTTTGGCGGGTGGCGGTGACTCGGCTTTGGCAAAACTACGTTTGCTCTTGAAGACCGAGGCAAAACTGACGGTGATTGCCGCACAAGCTGCACCAGAAATCCATGCTTGGGCTAACGCAAGCAGGCTAACACTTATCCAACGCACCATGGAACCAGGCGATACCATGTGTGCATCCCTGTTTTACGCCGCACACGATGACATCAAAGAAGACACCCGCACCGCCGCAATTGCGCACCGTGACGGAGCGTTGGTCAATATTGTCGATAACCTACTCGAAAGCCAATTCATCACTCCCGCAATCGTTGATCGAGATCCCGTTACCATCGCCATAGGCACAGAAGGCGCTGCCCCTGTTCTGGCCCGCGCCATAAAGAAAGACCTCGAAGACCGCCTACCCGCCTCACTTGGCACACTCGCGCGTGTTGGCAAAGGTTTTCGCGCCATGGCCGAAAAGCTTTCTTTCGGCGCGGCACGGCGTAATTTCTGGTCCGACTTTTATTTTAACGCTGGCCCTCGCACCATACATCAAGGCGAAGACGCTATTAAAGACGCCCTCTTCACTCTGCTACACGACCATCTAAACGAAGACGCCAAGCTGGGTCATATAGACCTTGTCGGTGCAGGGCCAGGTGATCCTGATTTGCTAACGCTAAAAGCGCGCAAGGCCTTGGATAAGGCAGATGTGATTATTTTTGATCAGCTCGTAACGCCCAACATTCTAGAATTAGCCCGGCGCGAAGCATTAATGATCGATGCGGGCAAAACTGGATTTGGCAAAGCTATGGCTCAAGACGACATCAACGCGTTAATCGTTAATCACGGACTGCGCGGGCACCATGTTGTGCGCCTAAAGGCGGGCGACCCGACAGTGTTTGGTCGCCTTGATGAAGAAATCGACGCCATAACAACCGCCAACCTATCCTATACCATAATCCCCGGCATCACCGCAGCGTCCGCTGCGGTCGCAAATATAGGACAAAGCCTTACAAAACGCGGTCGCAATTCATCCGTGCGTTTTATCACCGGTCACGACACCAAAGGCTACGCCGATCACGACTGGAAAGAACTGGCTGAGGTCGGCCAGGTAGCCGCGATCTACATGGGCAAAAGATCAGCGCGTTTCATCCAAGGGCGACTTTTAATGCACGGCGCAGACCCATCTACGCCCGTTACCGTAATAGAAAACGTGTCACGTCCAAATCAACGCATCATCGCCACCGAATTGAGCAACCTCGAGCCAACAATCACTAAAGCAAACCTTTCGGGCCCAACGCTAACGTTTCTTGGCCTCGCGCCCCGCGCCGACACATCGCAGCTTAGCCAGCTGTGCGCAGCTGATATGGATGATGTGCCACTACAAATGTCTACTCAGGAGGCACTTTAAAATGACCCGCAGTTTCACTCCTAAAGTCGTAACCGCGAACCGCCTTATACAGGGCGATACTGTCTGGCTCACCGCCAACGGCTACTGGTCCATCGACATGTGTGAAGCCGAATTCATCACCGATGCAGATACCGCTAAACTTCGCATGATTGATACTGAAACGCAGGCGCATCTGATTGCCGGTGCCTATTTGGCAGACGCGGTTATGGGCGAAAAAGGCCCCAAACCCATTCATTTTAGAGAAGACTTTCGAACGCGCGGCCCGTCTAATTACGCCCACGGAAAACAGGCCGATAAGGTAGAAAAAAATGTATAAATACAACAGCTTCGATGAAGGCTTTGTAAATGAACGGGTGTCGCAATTCCGTGAACAGGTTTCACGCCGCATTGATGGCAGTTTAACCGAAGATGAATTTAAACCTTTACGTTTGATGAACGGGTTGTATCTACAATTGCACGCCTACATGCTTCGCGTTGCGGTGCCATACGGGACACTGAATTCAGCGCAGATGGACAAGCTGGCGCATTTGGCCGATAAATATGATAAAGGCTATGGCCACTTCACCACCCGTCAAAACATCCAATATAACTGGCCAAAACTAATTGACGTACCTGACATGCTGTCTGACCTTGCGGACGTTGGCATGCACGCGATCCAAACTTCTGGAAACACGATAAGAAATGTTACTGCCGATCATTTCGCTGGCGCCGCCGCAGACGAAATAGCAGACCCGCGCCCTGTTGCTGAATTGTTGCGTCAATGGTCCACTGATCACCCCGAATTCCAATTCATGCCACGCAAATTCAAGATTGCCATAACTGGATCGCCTAACGACCGCGCCGTGACCAAAGCCCACGATATCGGCCTACGTATGGTACTTCAGAACGGAATTGCAGGCTATGAGGTCATCGTCGGTGGCGGTCTTGGGCGGACGCCGATGATCGGCAAGGTCATTATTGACTTCCTCCCACAAGCGGACCTACTGCCATATGTCGAAGCCATAATCTCAGTTTGGAACCGTCTTGGGCGACGCGACAACAAGTATAAATCCCGCATCAAGATCACCGTGCATGAACACGGCATCGAAAAATTCCGCCGCTTAGTAGATGCACGATTTGCAGAAATTAGCCCTTTTTTCAGCGGTATAGATCAAAAAATCTTGGCAGAAATTGAAAAACAATTCGCAGCACCTGAGTTTAAAACTGCAGACACAAAAGCCTATGAAGCCGTACGTCTGGTAAATCCCGCGTTTAAGTCATGGACGGATACTAACCTTACGCAACACCGCGCGGATGGTTATGCAATCGTAAGTATTTCTCTCAAAAATCACGGCGCAACACCGGGTGATGCAACAGCTAATCAGATGCGTGTGATGGCTGATCTTGCCCGCACCTATGGCCATAATGAATTGCGCATAAGCCACGAACAAAACGTTATACTACCACATGTTCACAAATCAGATCTGCCAAAACTTTACGCAGTACTTCGCACCGCCGACCTCGCCACAGCTAACATCGGCCTTGTTTCTGATATTATTGCTTGCCCAGGTATGGATTACTGCGCACTAGCTACCGCGCGCTCTATTCCTATAGCACAAGAAATTGCGGTACGCTTCAATGAACTAAAGATTGAACACGACATTGGAGCACTCAAAATTAAGATCTCAGGCTGTATCAACGCCTGCGGTCATCACCACGTTGGTCACATCGGTATCCTTGGCCTTGATCGTGCAGGCGTGGAAAACTACCAGATTACACTGGGCGGCGATCACACTGAAACCGCGGCAGTCGGTGAACGTGCCGGACCTGGATTCAGCGGAGATGAAATCGTACCTGCCATCGAACGCCTCGTGTTAGGATATATGGACCTGCGCAGCAGTCACAATGAAACATTTCTTGACGCCTACCATCGCCTTGGCGTCGAGCCATTCAAAGCCATTCTTTATCCACAGGAAAAAACCATTGCCGCTTGATGGAGAGGTGCAAACGTTAAACCGTATCTACAAAAACAGTGATGCGCAGGACGAGTTGAGGCACGCATTATCCAGCTTTGGCAACATGGCGTTGGTAAGTTCATTTGGCATAAAAAATATTTTTTACTGCATTTGGCAGTATAGATTGGCCAAAAAGTACCCATGTTATTTATAGACACAGAGATGCTACCATCAGTAACGCTGGACTATCAGCTCGAAGTGGCTGCATTGCTCGGTCTAACGAACTTACAGGTTACTCACGCATCGGGTGATAACTTATTTGAACACAAAGACGAGAACCTGTTGCATCTGCATGACCCTTATGAATGCTGTACATTTCGCAAAACAAAACCGTTGCAAAAGACCTTACATAGGGTTTTTTGCTGGATTTCAGAGCGCAAACAATATCAGGGCCGCGGCTGTCTAGCGTCGGATTTATTAGAGGTTGATCGAGTACTTACTCGGATGGCTCGGATAAGAGTTAACCCGCTTACACAGTGGGACATCAACTATCTAATTGATTTTATTACCAAAAATATTTTAACACGTCACCCATCGGTCGCAAAGGAATTTCAAAGCAGCGACTGCGCACCACTTTGATTGGTCGGGACAAAAGCTTCAACGAAAGCAGCTGGTGCGACACACTCAAATCTAAACGTGGCATTTATTTTGACAACACCAATAAAGCTCGAAACGTTCAATTAAAGTGCATAAATTGTAAACTTAGCTCAAAGGATAGATCATGACTGTACTTGTGAATGACACAGGCTTTACTACAGACGATTGGACAACTGGCTTCATGAACATTACCGAACTGAACGCGAATAATTGTCGTAAAGTGGCTATAGATCTTGCCTCTAACGAAGAGCCTACCGATTTGGCGGGACTACTAAACCAGATCGACTTAATTCGCGTAAATTTTCCCAGCGTTTCGGATGGACGCGGTTTCACCATCGCCGCACAATTGCGTCGTATGGGATTTGCAGGTCGTCTGCGCGCGCACGGTCATGTGATTGCCGACCAATACACCATGGCAAGGCGGTCTGGGTTTGATGAGGTTCAGATTTCTAATGACCTTGCTACCCGCCAGCCAGAGCCGCAATGGTTGGCCCGTGCAAATTGGCGAGCCCATGATTATCAATCGCGGTTGCGCGGGTAGATATACAACTTCAGCCCCCCCCCTTTAACTGATAGCCATCAAAGCGTAATAGAGGGGCGTAAGCGTAAGCCTGCGCTAATATTAATGACAGAAATGATACCCGTGCCAAATTCTCAAAATAATTCAAATCCCTCCATCAAAGTCGTACCCGCTCTGCCTGACGCGCAGACTGTGACGCAAGTAAAACACTACACAGACCGCCTGTTCAGCTTTCGTTGCACTCGCCCAGCATCGATGCGATTTCGATCTGGCGAATTTGTAATGATTGGGTTGATGGGTGATCCACATCCAGAAACCAGCAAAGTGAAGCCGCTCCTACGGGCCTATTCGATCGCATCACCAAATTGGGATGAGGAGTTGGAATTTTATTCAATTAAAGTACAAGACGGCCCACTAACATCTCGTTTGCAACACATTGAAGTAGGACAGGAAATCATCCTGCGCCCCAAGCCTGTTGGTACACTTGTACATGACGCATTGTTGCCCGGAAAACGCCTCTGGTTATTTGCAACGGGCACTGGTTTTGCACCTTTCGCCAGCCTGCTCCGCGAACCGCAAACATATGAAGACTACGACGAAATCATCATCACTCACACATGCCGCGAAATCGGTGAACTAACCTACGGCCATGATCTTATCAAAGGTCTAGAGATAGATGAACTATTGAACGAAGTAATTGGTGATGGGTTTTGGAAAAAGATTAAATATTATCCGACCACAACCCGTGAGCCTAGCCAGATAATGGGCCGCATAACTGATCTGATACGATCTGGACAAGCATTCACTGACCTCGGTGTTCCAGTGCTAAATCCTGAAAGTGACCGTGCCATGATTTGTGGCAACATGGCGTTCAATCTGGAACTTAAGGCAATGCTTGAGGGGTATGGTCTGGTTGAAGGCGCCAATTCCAACCCACAGCATTACGTGGTTGAGAAGGCATTCCTAGACTAAAATTTTGTTCATAAGTGTAAAAGGGCTACTTATTTTATTTGTATGTTTCCTTCTTCATTTACTTTGCAGTGCCAATTAGATGCAAAACGTGGTGCGCAGACACGAGAGTGTGCCTTCAAGAATAGCAGAATTACACTAAGCACCAATTAATCCGGCACGGGACACTTCTTTTGATTGAGCGTCCAGATCAGAACATTCAATCATTACCGCAAGAGTGTCAAAATCAAAACCTTCAGATATTAATTCAGCACCCACATCGGTGCCCACTGAAGCATTGCCTGTCATAACAATAATGATGCTAACAAGGTTAGTAACAGCCACTTCAACGGACGTTGAAGAATTATCGTCCACCATATCCATAACTGCATCAACGCCATTAGCTACAACGTCTTCTGAAGCAGTGATGGCTTCGACAGAGGCTACAGTAGTAGAAACTTCGGCAGTTGCAGCAGTCTCAACAACGGTGGTGGCCATTTCAGAAGCTTTTTCTTCAGCAGCAACCGCGCGTCGAGCAGCTTATATTTCTAAAGCAATAGCGGCTTCAACTTAGCTATATTAAAAATGCGACAACCAGATTTTTGCGGTTATTGGCAAATTGAAAACCAAAAATCCTAATACTTCAATGGCCAGAATTGTGATCGTGCCTCTCACATTCTTTGTACTTTAGACATTCACAGCCCCCGATTAGATTTTGAGAGAGCATTTACAATTGTGACAATACAAAGGAAAAAGAGGCATGCACCGAGTGATCAACGTTAAGTAAAATAATTTTACACATATTCGAAACGGCTTGCAATATACCCCAAGCTTATGTTCCTAGCAGGGCATAATACATTCACGTCTTTTGCGACTTGAAGTGCGCCCCTTGCGGGTTTAAGTTCCGCTCCGGAACCACAAACAATCAAAGGAAAAGTCCAATAGCCCGCAGACCCCATAACGCGCCACCACAGCGCGACACAGGCCCTCGCGTCAATGAACGCATTCGCGCAACTGAAATTCGTCTTATTGGCGCTGATGGCGAAAACGCCGGCGTTGTTACGCCTGAGCGTGCTATGCAAATGGCGGAGGAAGCTGGACTCGATTTGGTTGAAATCTCACCAAATGCTGCGCCTCCCGTGTGTAAGATCATGGACTTTGGCAAGTTTAAATATGAGACGCAAAAGCGTGAGGCAGAAGCCCGCAAGAAACAAAAGATTATTGAGATTAAAGAAGTCAAGTTCCGACCCAACACCGATATAAACGATTATGACGTCAAAATGCGCAACGTTTATAAGTTTCTTGAGAACGGCGACAAGGTGAAGGTCACCTTGCGCTTTCGAGGTCGAGAAATGGCACACCAGAATTTGGGCCGTGAATTGCTTGAACGCGTTGCGGACGACACCAAAGATCAGGGCAAGGTTGAAAACTTTCCAAAGATGGAAGGTCGCCAGATGGTCATGCTGATCGGGCCACTGCCGCAAAAATAACAGCACCTGTTTAGAGCGTCGTTCTTAATTGATCGGCGCTCTCACGATTCTTACAGTACATCGTTGATGTAAAAAGGCCCAACCCTTACTATTGGTTGGAAGAATTCAACATTAACACAGCAGTTACTAAGTATTACCTATATCAACGCACATACTATCCTGTTTCGCCCTTAAATTTGTAACTTCTAGCAGGAATTAACGATAGACTTAGATCACAAGGTTTCTAAAAGACATCTCGAAACATTGCTTCAGTACCCGGGCAACAGCTTCAACCCAATGGTCTGAAAGCGTGGAACTATACGCCTCATCGCCCAAAGTGTCCGTATAATTTTATAGGAAACATTTCGTTGAGACATTCAACGATCAGTTCTTTAATGGCTGTTTCAAGAATTACCGGTTCCCAAGGTCGGTCGGGCTGGATTGTGGCAGGATGGTGAACACACTAAGTTCAATTATCATAAACAATTTGCAAACTTCTCAGCGAGAACGCATTTGGGGCAACGAAAATGTCTGATCTTGAAGGTTTGTCGAAACGCTCAACGCTCAAAAACTAAAAGGGCTCAAGACTGAAAATCAAAAGGGCTCACAAAGAAATAGCTATCTCCGCAATCAATAGCTATTGCGTGGCGTGATATTGCATATCTTCGATTGAGTGAAAATATGAGTCCCCAGCCATTCGTAGCGCACAGTTCGGTTGTCGCAATCGACATATGCGTTCTGCTGGGGCTTCTCTGGTTAAATGTACGATGGGGAAATTTAGTGCTTGAAAGCCCATTTTATCATCGTTTCACTGATATTTTTTGCGCCATTATTCACACGTATCATCGCTGGCTTTCTGCACCACTGGATACCCTGTTACATCGCACGCACGACCTGCGTTGATGGGAGCAAAAAAATTCACTTCGCTGGCCAGACCTTCACGATTAAAGTCATCCAAAGATGTTGCCAAGTTGTTCAGCCATAATGGCTAGGTTAATTGATCCTATGAACATCCCAACCAATATGCCGCGCCTAAAGGGCTTCCGCTATCCGCGTGAGATCATTGCGTGCGCAGTCTGGGCGGACCACCGGTTGGCGCTGAGCACTGCTAATGTTGAGGACCCACTGCCCGCACGGGGCGTTATTGTAAGCAGGGAAACGGTCTAAATGTGGGTCAATCTTTTTGTTCGCCACTTTGCAGATTGCATCCGATGAGATCGGCCGCGACCGAACGACAAAGTGGCAAATGAATGAAGTCATCATCACGATCCGTGGTAAGAGGCACTGGCTGTGGCTCACAATTGATGCGAAAATTGTCATTTTTGATATTTTAGTCCAAAAACGTAAAGGCGGCAAAGCAGTTTTTCTAAAGATTTTATTCCAGTTTGGTGAACCAAAAGTCGTTATCTCCGACAAATTACGCAACTACATCAAACCGATCAAAACACTGGCGCCAGAAGCTGACCATCGCGCCCACAAAAGTCTGAATAACGCGATCGAAGTTTTGCACCAGCCTACCAATAAACGAGAAAAGATATTCGGCCGGTTCAAGTCACACCGGCAAGCTCAAAGGTTTTTGTCCGCCCAACATCAGATCAAACTGATATTCCGCCCCCACCACAATCTCGTACCGTCACTACCGCAGCGATGCGTTCAGCCTCTGGGGCGATTATACCGTCAAAATGGCAGCATAACC
>JBLILC010000105.1:0-9599 GCA_047635635.1 Octadecabacter sp.
CTCGCTGAAGCAGTCATTGCACATTTGGCCACCTCACTGGATGTGGTATTGTCTTCAGTATTTGCCCATTGCTGCCTGACACATGGAAGGCAGCTCCATGGATAAAGTGTACTTTCGCAGAAACTGCCCCTACGCTGGCTTTCTAACAATTTCACTTTTTAACAATACACTGTCCAGGTCCTGAATCAGCGAAATGGTTGTGGCACTCGCCTACGAAATGTTGCACCAGACGGCGTGGGCGGGATTTGTCGTAGGCGATTGCGAGTGTTAATGTTGGCAGATAATCCGAAATGGGTAATCCAACCACATCAAGGCCACTATAACTCGTCGAGGTCAGTGGCTGCATGTTAAGAATGGCACATCCATGACCTGCACCCACAAAGCTACGAACCATCTCTGTCGAGTTTGCATACGCGGCAATGGAAATTTCTTGACCTTGGATGTCAAACAAGCTCCGATAATAGGCCGATGCTACGGGTCGGTTTAATACCACCAATGGTTCTTTGGCAATCTCGGCCATACTTACACTACTTTGCACGGCCAACGGATGCGATTTAGGTAAAAGACAGTAAGCGGGGGCCTCTATCAGAACGTCAAAATCGATTAAGGGCCGCACATCTTCACTTACAAATAAAATTACATCATAAGTTCCGTCTAACAAGCCGTCTTGCGCGCTATCGTTGTCACACTCTTCAAGGTGCAGCAGCACCTCGCTGGTATCGGGTACGAATGACTTCAGAATTTTTGGTAGAAAAGCTGGGGCAATGGGTGCGTAATATCCAATACGTAAGGTGCCATTCAATGCCAGTTTTAAATCAACGCCTTCGGTAAACATTGAACGGTAATCCTCTAAAAAACGTTCAAATTTTCGCGCGATAGAAAGACCGCTTGCGTTTGCCTGTATTCCGCGTGAACGTTGACGTGTAATCAAGGTCAAATCAAATGCGGCCTCAACCTGATCAATAGCACTCGACACAGCAGAGGCTGCGATATTCAGCTCTGCCGCTGCTTTAGCAATGTTGCCGTGACGCAAAGCGGTCGAGAAGTATTCCATTGCTCTTAGTGAAACCGCCATCTCTACCTCGGAATTTTAGATTAAATTACACTAATTAAACTGTTTTTCATACGAATGTATTTCTGTCAAATTGAGATAATCATTTAATCTAATCGAGGTTGCCCAAATGGACGATGCACCCCTCAAAGGCTGGAACCATGTTCCCGATGTTCCGCTGCAAATATCACCGTTCTTCAGGTGGCCTTTGCGCCCGATGGAAATGTTGATGTGGGTCTGGAATTCATGGTTTTTGATCACCGAAAAGCTGATCATAGTTGGGATTGCATTCATTTCGTTTTACGGGTTCCAACCGCCCTTGGAAGAGACACAGACGCTGGCCCTTGGTTGGATTGCAGAAATGTATGCCCGCAATTTTATTTTAATGTCTGCAGTTGCTGGCGGTTTGCATCTGTATTTCTATACATTTACTAAGCAAGGTGATCATCTGAAATATGACCCCCGCCCTCTGATGAAAAATGGAAGACAGTTTTCGTTGGGAGGTCAAATTAGGGACAATATGTTTTGGACCTTGGCTAGCGGTGTAACCATTTGGACGGTTTATGAAGTGTTGATGTTCTGGGCTTTAGCCAATGGATATGCGCCAATGCTGACATGGGCTGCACACCCATTTTGGTTCGTTGCGATGTTCCTGCTCATCCCCATTTGGGAGAGCTTCTATTTCTACTGGATACACCGCGCACTGCATATTCCGTTTTTGTACAAGCACGTTCATTCTCTGCATCACCGCAACATCAATGTGGGGCCGTGGTCTGGGCTATCTATGCATCCAGTTGAACACGTCATTTTCTTAGGCTCCGTTCTGATCCATTGGGTTGTTGCCGTGCATCCAGTGCATATTCTGTTTCACTTGCAGTATTACGCGCTCACTGCAGCCACCACGCATACGGGATTTGAGGGGCTTGTTATTAAGGATGAAAACCGACTGAAGCTTGGTACCTTTCACCATCAGATGCATCACCGTTATTTCGAGTGTAACTACGGGTCACTAGAAATCCCATGGGACAAACTCTTTGGTTCATTTCACGATGGAACAAATCAGGCGGATGAGAAGATAAAAGAACGTCGTAAACGCTTGATTGGAACCTGAGGTATGGTATGACGAATTGTTAAAAAGCTATTAGAGGCCAAAGGAAAAACCCAGTTGGCCTATGTTCAAGTGTCCCGCGAGGAAAAAGCTTTTCCCGCAGCGCAAGTAGGCATAGATATAATTAAAACTGAGTTCATTTTGGAGCTTACGCATTTTGCTAAAGCAATTTCAAAAATTCCCTTTTTCAGTTCGACCCTTCCTGAGGCAAATATGCCAATGCGACCGAGGCGCTGCGAGAAGCGATGGCTGCATTGCAGGCTGGTGCCCAATCTCTTTAGAAACGCTTCATTCATCAAATTGCTAGGCACGTGGGGTTTTCCCGTTATCTGTCACGTTGGGCTCGTACCGTTAGCAAAACGTTGGAACAGGCCAAGACAGTTTGGAACCAAGTACAGGCATTCGAAAACGCAGGGGTCTTTGCTGTGGAAATTGAAGTTATCGCTGAAAGCCTAGCAGCCTAAATAACTTTGTAGACACCGATACTTACTATATGGTTGGCGTCAGAGAGTGCATGCGATGCACAGTACCTGTTTGAGCAGGTTTACTCAGTAAAAATTATTGACTTGTCCAGAGACATGCTGAGTTTTACCAGAATTTTGCAGTTGAATACGACTGCCTTCAAGGCGAGCGCATTGCAACATTTAAAGAATATATCTCGGATGTCACAAGCGGCGCATTTCCAGAGAAGCATTATTTGGTCGAGGTGGACCAAAGTGAGTTGTTAAAAGTCTGGGAAGATTGACACCGTACTTTGGCAAAAGTGACCATTGGACATAAGCGCAGCTTCAAGAAATATAGTCTCATCGGACCCTTGCTGAGACCTGCACCAAATTCTGGTTTGGGCAGTTTTTGACAAATGCTACACTGCAAATTTTTTACATTAACGGAGGAGAGTGGACATTCGCTACGTCTAGCACAGATGTCTATACTGCTGATAAAAGTTGGCGCTTGATCTTGGTAGGGTAAATGACTTTTTTAGGTGCAAATCAGTAATTGTTTGACGTTCATAGACACTGGGGTGCGACCCTCCAAGGGTATAATAAATAGGAACCGTTGATCCTGATACGTGTTCTGGTAATGTTTTAAAAATGGGCAGAATGCTATTAACCACTGAAGAACGTGATTTGCGGCTTTTCAAACTGGGAACAACTCGTGTCGAAATTACACGCTAGTCCTACCATAATGTGGTGACGCTACTGCCAATTCAATTGCAAAACCTAATCATGCACAATTTCTTTGAAGCAAACGCTAGATGCAGCCGTTGCGGCAACGATTGAAAATGTGAATATGATCGTTTGCAAAGAGAGCATCAACAGATAAAATTATTGTTTCCCGGATAGTTGTGGATTCTGTAGCGGCTAAAACCATCTGGGGAAGGGTGATTATACTGCACTGTCATCATGAGGTGGGGGGACCGCCGTCAGCCACCAATCATATTCTCAGCTATTTTCGTGCCATCTATAATCTTGCCCGCTGGGCCAAGGATCTGCCTGAATGCCCAACGATGGCGATGGAGTAGTTTGAAGATAAGTCGAACGGACGGAAGGATTATTGAGGACATGAAGCATTTGTGTAAAACTATTGATAGTCTGCACAGACTCTATCCAACGCGTATCCTGTGATTCACTTTTTTCGCAGGTCTTCGCAAAACTAAAGTGTTCACCTTGAAGGGGGAACAGATACAGGAAGATCAGACTTATCTGCTAATTACGAAAAATGGCCGTAGTTCTGACATTTTGGTATAGAAACTGCACCTTAAGATCTAAGCACTGCTTCGTTGCCTCAGCCTAGGCATGGTGTTTCTCTCGCCAAAATCAGAGCCAGGCCTCATCACGAGACTGGAACGGTTTAAGTATAACCCTCTTGTGCATCGCTGGAAATTCATAATGGTTGCGATGGAAGCAGGCGTTCTGGAAAAAATTGAACGGCAAGTACTCAATCACACGCCACTATAGATCACTGGGCAGAGATATAAGCGGCCGCCGTTAAATGCATTGCTTCTGACAATGTAGATTGCTTGTGACGAAATTCTGAGAAACAATGACAGCTGAAAAGGATTAATTAGCAGATATCGGCCTGGAGCGCAGTAAATGGTAATGGGAAGCCGAATAGGCTTTTTTTTTGGCATTTTACAAAGGTTCTGTTTAGCGTGCAAATGTAAACGGAGGCATGGTCTTAAATGATTGAGAAAAAATATGAACAATTGGCCTAAAATATCGGGTATCATCAGCGACTTGGATGGAGTCACTTATCGTGGCGACGTCCCTATTAAGAGTGCAGTTACAGCGTTCAGGAAATGGGACGCCGCTGGCCTGCCATATGCCTTTGTTACCAATAATTCCACAAAGTCAGCCGAAGAGTTTGCCGATAAGCTGAACGGGATGGGTATCCCAACCACAGCAGAACGGATCGTGACCACTTCTGCGGCTGCGGCAGCTCGTCTTTCTCAACTTCTGCCGGCCAATGCACGTGTGATGGTAATCGGAGCTTCAGCCTTGTCCCAAGCGGTGGTGGGTCGCGGTTTTGAACTTGCGGAAGTGGATGTGTCCGCCGTTGTTGTTGGGCTGGATCGGGAATTCACTTTTGATAAGCTCGCGCGAGCTCAAACTGCCTTACTGGGCGGCGCAACTTTCATTGGCACAAACACAGATCAGATGCTGCCTACTGGTTCCGGCTTCGAACCGGGCGCAGGATCAATTCTTAAGGCCATAGAAACTGCATCTGGAGTGCTACCGATCATCATTGGCAAACCGCAGCCAGATTTGGTGACGAAGGCGCTGAAGATCTTAGGAACGCCGCCAGCAACAACATTCATGCTGGGCGATCAGGTGGGGACTGATATTGTCGCAGGACATTTGGCCGGTTTACAAACAATTCTAGTTAAAACGGGTGTCCAAGAAACAGGACCATTTTCGATCAACCCAGATTTTGAAATAGATACGCTAGCAAAGATTCCAGTAACCTTGAGCGCATCGAAAAGAACATTATTTGTCTAATTTAAGCCTAACCAGACTTGTAAAAAAAGACTTATAATTGGTCGTGCTCCACGTGATTGATTAGGACATGATGCATAATTTATTCATCGTTTGATCCTTTATCATAAATTAAAATGACCTTTTTCGGGCCTAAGTAGACATTGGGGGATATGACGGCTGGAAGCTGGTGGACCCAAACCAGAAAATTGGAATGTAGATCGGTGTATTGATTGTAACGTTCTTCGCCCAAAGCTCATCGATTTAGTTTGCAAAAGTGGCTGAGATAGATGTTAATAAATCAACAAAAACAACTCAACAAATTCTGTGGAGAAAGAAACTTGAAAATAACAACGAGATGTTTGGGAGCAATAACAGCTGCCCTTTTGGCCAGCACCAGCGCAGCCTTTGCGCAAGAGGATTGCCCGCGGGGCACACTGGATGCTCGATACTGCGACCGTGACGGTGATTTGGTAGCGGATGCGCCAACGAATCCAGCCGATTGGGCAAACCCTGACACGCTTGTATTCACATATACACCGGTCGAAGATCCTGCTGTTTACGTCAGCGTTTGGGCAGAATTCCTAGAGCATATGGAAGAGGTAACCGGCAAAGAAGTTATTTTCTTCCCAGTACAATCAAATGCTGCTCAGATAGAAGCTATGCGCTCTGGTCGACTGCACATTGCAGGTTTTAACACAGGATCTAACCCACTTGCTGTAAATTGTGCTGGATTTAATCCGTTCACTATAATGGCCTCCCTCGATGGTGGTTTTGGCTATGAGATGGAAATAATCACTTTCCCAGATTCAGGCATTGAAGCTGTTGAAGACATCCGCGGTGGAACATTGGCGTTTACGTCACCAACGTCTAATTCTGGTTTCAAAGCGCCTTCGGCTATATTGAGTTCTGATTTTAATATGGTTGCTGAACGTGACTTTGAGCCAGTGTTTTCTGGCAAGCATGACAACTCAATCCTTGGTGTCGCAAATCAGGATTATCCGGCTGCTTCGATCGCAAACTCTGTTATGAACCGGATGCTTGCACGCGGTGACATTACTGAAGCTCAAGTTGTCTCGATCTACAAGTCACAAACATTCCCGACGACCGGCTTCGGTACCGCGCACAACCTAGATCCCGAATTGGCGGCGCAAATTAAAAGTGCATTCTTCTCTTTTGAGTGGGATGGTACTGCGTTGCAGGAGGAATTTGAAAAATCAAATGAAGGTCAATTCCTTAACATGAACTATAAAGAATTCTGGGATGTTATCCGCAAAATCGATGCTGCAAATGGCGTTTCCTACGCTTGTGAGTAAGACTTGAAACTTGTGGCGCCGGTGGGAACATTGGCGCCATTTCTTTTTCTACTGGGGATGGCAGATGCTGCAGCTAAACGGCTTAACGAAAATATATGATACGGGCGATAAAGCTCTTAGCGATGTAACACTCTCCATTCCAAACGGGCAAGTTGTTGCACTTATTGGCCCTTCAGGAGCTGGCAAAAGCACCTTGATCCGGAGTATCAATCGGTTGGTTGAGCCGACATCCGGCTCTGCAATTCTGGATGACGTTAACATTACGACACTCCGAGAAGGAGCATTACGCAAACAACGCCGCCGTATGGGAATGATTTTTCAAGAATATGCACTGGTGGAACGCCTTACAGTGATGGAAAATGTTCTGTCAGGTCGACTTGGCTATGTTGGATTTTGGCGCAGTTTCTTTCGCAAGTTCCCACAAACTGATGTTGACGATGCTTATCGCCTTTTAGATCGCGTCGGCCTGCTGGCTATGGCAGACAAACGTGCTGATGAACTATCAGGTGGGCAACGTCAGCGGGTTGGCATTTGTCGGGCGTTGATACAAAATCCATCGCTTTTGTTGATAGACGAACCAACGGCGTCGCTTGACCCTAAAACCTCGCGTCAAATTATGCGCCTCATTTGTGAGTTGTGCGCAGAACGCGGTTTGGCGGCGATTATCAACATTCATGATGTTGCACTGGCACAAATGTTTGTGGAACGCGTTATTGGGCTGGAGCTAGGCCGCGTTGTGTTTGACGGTGGACCCAAAGAATTGACTCCTGAAGTGTTGACCCAAATTTACGGCGCTGAAGATTGGGAAGCCACTATCGAAAAAATTGATGATGAGGCGGAAGCGTGAGCGTCGCTCTAGAAAACAAAATTGGTACTGCGTGGAAAAAGAATCCCCTCATTGCCAGTAGCATCCTGAGATGGGTGACCTCTGCAATTATCGTAGTTTATGTATTTCTTGCGATTTTCGGAACCAAGTCGATCTCTAGCAGTTTAGTCGGATTGGGGTTGGTGGAGGAAGGTTTCCGGTTTGGAACGTTTGGTTCTGTCGATAAGTTTTTCTCCGGTATTGATGTAAATTGGTCGCGTATTCAGCGAGGTCTTGCACGCGGACAAGAATTTATAGGCGCCTTTTTGAATCCTGATTTTACTTCGCGTTGGGATCATATTGTTCAAGGCATGTATGAAAGTGTGGTGATGACCATTGCTTCAACGGTGGTTGGTATAGGTATTTCTATCCCAATTGCCTTAGGTGCTGCACGCAATATTGCACCGTTACCGGTATATTTGGCATGCCGCTTTATTATCACTGTTTCTAGAGCCTTAAACGAACTGATCGTAGCGATTATTTTGGTGGCAATCTTAGGTTTTGGACCTTTAGCAGGT
Source organism: Octadecabacter sp. (assembly GCA_047635635.1). Taxonomy (GTDB): domain Bacteria; phylum Pseudomonadota; class Alphaproteobacteria; order Rhodobacterales; family Rhodobacteraceae; genus Octadecabacter. The sequence continues at coordinate 7,834 of JBLILC010000105.1, forward strand.
TTTCTTACATTAAGTTTTGCAACGATTGGTTTCTTGGCCAAATTGCTAGCCGAGGAAATTGAGGACATGAACAAATCTCAAGCTGAGGCTGTTCAAGCAACTGGAGCCACATGGTTGCAGCGTATCAATTTTGGAGTTCAGCCCCAGGTTATGCCACGCCTCATTGGGCTTTCAATGTATCGCCTTGATATCAATTTTCGCGAATCCGCTGTTCTTGGGTTGGTTGGCGCTGGCGGAATCGGAGCCACGCTGAACACGGCTTTCGATCGATATGAATTCGGTACCGTAGCCGCAATTTTGCTGATTATTATTTCAACCGTGATGGTGCTTGAATACCTGTCCGGATTTATTCGCACGAGGATCAAATAATGCCCCAAATTGAAAAAAACGGCTTAAAAGTCTGGCAAGTGCGCGATCGCAACGCTACCCTATCTCGCTGGGGAATGTGGTTTGGCCTGGTAGTTGCCTTTGTATGGTCATGGGATGCCATTTCTGACAATACGCTTTGGGCGTTGATGGGCAATGTCGGCGAGGTCACGTTGGACATCGCTGGGCGTGCGGTTCCTCCACGCTGGTCATATATGGAAAAGCTGTGGAAGCCTATTTGGGATACGTTAAACATTGCCACGCTTGGTACTGCGATCTCTCTTTTTCTTGCTGTTCCCATAGCATTTTTGGCTGCAAGTAACACTACACCGAGCAAATATTTCGTGCGGCCTTTAGCGCTATTGATTATCGTTTCCAGCCGGTCGGTTAACTCGCTAATCTGGGCTTTGCTGTTTGTTTCTATTGTTGGACCAGGCGTCTTTGCAGGTCTTTTGGCAATTTCGATCCGTTCCATTGGGTTCTGCGCGAAGCTGCTTTATGAAGCTATTGAAGAAATTGATGAGAAACAGGTTGAGGCAATTACTGCAACTGGAGCAAAACGCTGGCAGATAATGGTTTATGGCATTGTGCCGCAAATCATGCCTGCGTTTGCGGGCATTGCAGTCTTCCGGTGGGATATTAACATTCGTGAAAGTACGGTTCTAGGTCTAGTGGGTGCGGGCGGTATTGGCCTTCAGTTAAAAGGGTCGTTAGATACAATTGCTTGGCCGCAAGTTTCACTAATTTTGTTAGTCATTCTTGCTGCGGTTGTACTATCGGAATGGGTGTCTGCCAAAGTACGCGGCGCAATTATTTAAGTATGACAAATGTCAGGTGTTAAAGCTGATACAGATTGGGTTTTTACCCGATATAAAAGTGTCTAAAAGGTTCTGCCTGCAGCAAAATTTCTAATGGGTTTTGAGTACAGTGTAAATTTAAGTGGAGTTCTCAACCGTTTTGACGTGTTCTTACTGGGTGCATTGGGTATGTTGAGCGTCTGAAACCTCCTTTATTTTTTGAGTTATCCCTAGTTTCCTAGAAGCTTTGCTTGGTAATTTTGGAACCAAAGAGAGAAGATGGTTGAATTCATTACGGCTTGTAACAAATCTCCATTCTGCTGATAGTCTCTGTATAATATGTTGGAATAGTTATTTTTATAGGTTCTATAACAAAGTTCGAGGCCAATTAAAAAACGGTTTTTATCAAGTACAATTATGCCATGAGGGTTGCAAACTGCTTGAATGGTGAGATCCAAGCTTGGCCAAGCTGGCCTTTGCAAATTTTATGCGCGGTTTCGTTACTAGCTAACGTTGCGGTTGCGGAATGGAACGCCTTGAATCTGAGCATAGGTCGTGTGATCCGCTTGATAAAACAGTATTCCTGCTCGAATATATTATTAA
>JBLILC010000106.1:0-9356 GCA_047635635.1 Octadecabacter sp.
TTGCGAAGGCGAGTGTTCTCTTTCTCCACGTCCACGTGCGGCTTGGACATCAGATCTTCATGCTGATGAACCCACTAGTTCAAGGTCGAAAGGCCAACACCCAAATCTGATGAAACCTGTGGTCGTTCCTCTCATCGATACTGCGTATCGACTGCCAGGCAAGGGTTAAGCCGCTGCTTATCGTGATGCGCACCGCATCACGCCGAAACTCGTCTGTGTATCTCGTTGCCATTCCATATCCCCTTCATAGCAAACATTGCTCGAAAGAGACTGGAACTAAACTGTGACAAGATCATAATCTGTTTAGCTTCCAACCCTTGAAGAAAAGATCTGCGTTCGTTTCTGTACCTGCACTCCAGCAGCTACTCGGCGAGCTGAAACGCATGACAATCGTGAGACGCTCTTACAAACGGAGTCAGGCAATCTATTTGCATCGCCCGAGTCACTTTGGAATAAGATCCAAATACGGACGGCGCAGGCCGGAGTTCCAAAGTGTAGGACGCAACATGGCGTTCGAAAGGGTGCCGCACAGTTCCTCGCAAAAGCAGGCGCTATTCAATATGAGATCATGTGACTAATGGCTCATACTCAAGCAAAAAACTTCCGAAGTTTGTACCAAAGACCTCGAGTGGGCTGAACTGTTATCTCGTGCGATCGCGAAGATTTATTTCATTGATTTTGAGAATGTGGACCTCGCAGATTAAATCGTGGTCTACATTTGCTCTGAAACATCAGCAAAACAAAGCGAAAATGGCAAAGTGGTAGGCCCGGCAGGACTTGAACCCGCAACCAAAGCGTTATGAGCGCTCTGCTCTAACCAGTTGAGCTACAGGCCCACTTGTGAGGTTCGTATCAGAGAGGAGCGTATCGTCAAGCGCTGAAGGTTTTTGTTTGATATTTTTTTTATTATTATTTTAATAATAATTACTTTAATGCATTAAAATCACAGTCTAAACCAGTTTTTTATTTTCTGTGCAAATCATCACGTTAACGCTTGCGTTGACAAGTTGAGGGTTTTGAGACGCTGTGGATTATGATCCTAAACTAAGGGCTGCGTTGGCTAAGTATGCCTTGTTAGTTATTTGCTGATTTGGGCATTTATACTTATAAATAGTTAAAAATGAGCTTCTTGAAAACCAAACCACTATAATAATTAATAATATCCCAAAAAAATATGGCTAATTAGAACTGATTATTGAGTATTACTTGTGCCAGTTTCTGCGACACTAAAAATCATGCCCCTGGGCAACATTGCTTTAGTAAAGTGTCTTAAAAGTTTTTTAATTGACAACAGCTTCTTGTTGAGGAGATGTCGGTTGTAATTTTGTGTGCCAAAAGGGGCGAAAAATAAAGTTATGTTAAGCGTCTAAATATTTTGAGCCATGCCGGCCACGTTAGTTCAAAACGCTAGCAGTCGATGGGACGACCATTTCTTGCTCACGCTAAATACATCGTCATATTTTTATAGAATAGGGGTCATCGCTAGATAGGAGTTTTTTTCTTAAAGCCGGGTTAAGCATCTGGTTGAAGGGCGCATCGCTTTGCGATAACGCAGAATGTATCATATTTATGGGGATCCTGGTGATGACAACAACGGGTAAAGATGGTTTGACTTATGCGGATGCCGGTGTCGATATCGATGCAGGTAACACATTGGTAGAGCGAATTAAACCTGCTGCAAAGCGTACAAATCGATCTGGTGTAATGGCTGGATTAGGCGGTTTTGGAGCAATGTTTGACCTTAAAGGTGCTGGTTTCAAAGATCCTATATTGGTTGCGGCCACAGACGGTGTTGGCACTAAATTACGCATCGCCATTGAAACTGGAAACGTCGACGGCGTTGGCATCGACCTAGTTGCCATGTGCGTCAATGATCTAGTGTGCCAAGGTGCTGAGCCACTGTTTTTCCTTGATTACTTTGCGACCGGTAAGCTGGATTTAGACCAAGCATCACGCATAATAGAGGGGATTGCCAAAGGCTGTGAATTGTCAGGTTGCGCGCTGATAGGAGGTGAAACAGCTGAAATGCCAGGTATGTATCCTACTGGTGATTTTGACCTTGCAGGATTCAGCGTTGGCGCAATGGAACGTGGTGCAGATCTGCCGCGCGGTGTAACTAAAAGCGATATTTTGTTGGGACTGGGTTCCAATGGTGTCCATTCCAACGGCTATAGCCTCGTACGCAAAATTGTTGAACGTTCTGGTCTTGGTTGGGCCGACTCAAGCCCATTTAGTAATGGTACGTTGGGCGAAGCATTACTCGCGCCGACCACGCTATATGTCAAAGGGGCGATTGCGGCGATTTCTGAATCTGAAATGGTACACGCCTTTGCACACATTACGGGTGGTGGGTTAACTGAAAACCTGCCACGGATGTTGCCTGATGGTCTTGGAGCTGAAATTGATCTTGATACGTGGGGTCTATTGCCTGTTTTTAAATGGTTGGCTGAACAGGGCGATCTGGATCAGGCTGAAATGCTCAAGACCTTTAACTGTGGCATCGGTATGGTCGTGGCAATTGCGCCTGACAAAGTTGATTTGGCCCGCTCAGTGTTCGAAAAGGCTGGCAATGATGTCTATGAGATTGGCAGTGTCGCTTCGGGTGCTGGCGTTCGATATACGGGCAAACTTCTGTGAACAAGCGCGTTGCCATCCTTATTTCTGGGGGGGGGTCAAACATGGTGGCCCTAGCAGACAGCATGGTTGGCGATCACATGGCGCGTCCTGTTTTGGTTCTGGCAAATAATCCAAATGCAGGTGGTCTAGCTAAGGCGCGCGACCTTGGTATTTCGACAGCCATCGTTGACCATCGTGAATTTACTAATGATCGTAAAGCATTCGAGGATGATCTTCATCAAACTCTTAAACGTTTTACGCCTGATATTATTTGTCTTGCAGGGTTTATGAGGATCCTTACTAGCGACTTTATAGATCGCTATGCAGGCCGGATACTCAATATCCACCCTTCGCTTTTGCCAAAATATAAAGGTCTGCATACTCATGCCCGCGCACTTGAAGCAGGTGACAGTCAACACGGGTGTAGTGTGCATGAAGTAACCGCTGCGCTTGATGGTGGGCCGATCCTTGGCCAAGCACGTATAGCGGTTTTGGCAGGGGACACGCCAGAATCCTTAGCCAAGCGGCTGTTGCCACTTGAACATGAACTTTATCCAGCCGTCTTGCGACGGTTCGTGGCATTAGATCGTAGTGCCGTGCATCTTCCCATCACCTGATCAATAACATAGAGTTTGTCTAAACGATCGGGGCCCCAGCTGAATGTGGGCCCAAGAATATGAAAAGGCGCAGATGAAGACCATCACAACTACAGCCGATCTTGCGACGTATTGCGCGCAGGCCGCTAAATATCCTTACGTGACTGTGGACACAGAATTCTTGCGCGAACGGACGTATTATTCAAAGCTCTGCCTCATTCAACTGGCCTACATGGGCGACGGCGGGGATGATGCGGTTCTTGTGGATCCACTGGCCGACGGCTTGGATCTAGCACCGTTGTATGAACTTTTTAAAGATGAGAACGTGGTTAAAGTCTTTCACGCAGCTCGTCAGGACCTTGAGATTTTCTATGTTGATAAGGGCATAATACCTAAACCTTTGTTTGATACGCAGGTTGCTGCGATGGTGTGTGGGTTTGGCGAACAAGCGGGTTACGAGACCTTGGTGCGGAAAATTGCCAAGGACAACGTTGATAAATCTTCACGTTTCACTGATTGGTCACGCCGCCCTTTGACAGAAGCCCAAAAGACCTATGCGCTGGCCGACGTAACGCATTTACGGGTCATTTATGAAAACTTATCAGCGGAATTGGAAAAATCTGGTCGTAAAAAGTGGGTGGCTGAGGAAATGGCAGTTCTTAACGATCCGGCTACCTATCAGGCAGATCCTGATAACGCATGGAAAAGGATTAAAACTCGGACAAGTTCGGGTAAATTCCTGTCAATTTTGCGCGAACTGGCCCGCTTCCGTGAGATTCACGCGAAAACGCGCAACATCCCGCGCAACCGAGTGTTCAAAGACGACGCATTGGTCGAAATCGCATCAACCAAACCAACGTCTGAAGATGACCTTAATCGGTCCCGGTTGCTTTTGCGCGAAGCGCGGCGTGGCGAAATTGCGAACGGTATCTTGGCAGCTGTGCAGGCTGGCCTGAATACCAAGTCCGAGAACGCGCCGCAGATTGATACAAGCCGTGAAAAGCTACAAGTGAATCCTGCACTGGCAGATATGTTGCGTGTCTTGGTTAAATCTGCTGCAGACAATGAAGGCGTTGCACAAAAGTTAATAGCTAATAGCGCTGATCTGGATGCTATCGCAGGTGGGTTGCGTGACGTTGAAGCCCTCAGTGGGTGGCGCAAAGAAGTGTTCGGCGCTGATGCGTTGCGGTTGTGCGATGGTAAAATTGGATTGGCGGTCAAAGGCGAAAAAGTGGTAACTTTTACCTTGTGATTATGGACTATAACTTTCTTACCGTGCTGAAGTCAGCGCATTTGATACTGTGGTCACCCGAACGCTACTAATAGTTTGAAGATCGGCTTGATTAATGAAAAAGGCAGCATTGATAGTGCGTGATTGCATTGTGCCAGGCACTTCTAATACTTTTGGCGATTGAGCGCGGAATTCTAGGTTAAGCACACCGTTTGTGATGTTGTTGCTTACCAGTTCAGCATTAAAATAGCCTTGTGTTTGGGTAATACCCACGGCTGCTACTATTGCACCAGTAGGTGTGCGATCAATATTTAGCGAAATGATACTCTGCACCATTGTGCGGTTATCAATCACGAGAGGGCGGCGGTTATTAGGGATCAAGTTGGGAGGCTGACCGTTCGTGTCCAATTGAGCCGAAATGCTGCTTCCAAACCAGTTAACAGGGTTGATTCTACTATCGCCGATGTGTCCACATCCTGTCAGCGTAAGGAAAACGGCAGTGCCGAGAAGTGTTGCGCGCAGCATGAATTAACCCCTTTTGTATTTACTGGTAATATCTTGCTAGTTCAAAGCGGCCTCGGTGAAAAGCAGACACTTAAAAAAGTAAACTCTATATAGGTGATCACTGGACGTTCATAGGGGTGCGTCCTAAGTCAGACTCATGATAGGGGAAAAACATGGCTACACAAGCATTTGAAGATATTGCCGAAACGTTTGAGTTTTTAGACGATTGGGAAGACAGATACGCTCACGTTATCGATATGGGTCGAGAAATGGCTCCATTGGACGATGCGTTCAAAGTGTCCGCTACTAAAGTTGACGGATGCGCTTCGCAGGTTTGGTTGGTGCCAAAAATCGAAGGTGACACGTTCACATTTCAGGGCGCGAGCGACGCGATGATTGTCAGTGGTTTGATCGCAATTTTGCATGCTTTATATAATGGATTATCCTTGGTCGATGTAGGTGCGATTGATGCGCGTGCTGAGTTTGAGCGTTTGGGGCTGAACGATCATCTCTCTGCGCAGCGTTCCAACGGTTTGCGGGCTATGATTGAACGAATTAGGTCAGTGACGGCCTAAGTCATGTGCGCCGATTTAGTAACGTGTTCATGTAAATGTAAAAAGTGCCTGACAATCCAATAGTTAGTATTCAAGCCTTTGCATAAAGTGTTGTCTCTAAATCTCCATAGCCCGTTAAACGGCGTTCAAACTCCAAACCAAGGCGTTTAGCATGTTTTTTGGCCAAATCGGTAAGCGCCGGATCATCGGTTTGCGCTTGATAAACAAGCGTTTTATAATTTCCAAAATAGACTTTGCGAAGCTCAGGGTGACGATCCAACCCCAATGGTTTTATTACAAAGGCATCAAACTGTCGGACCAGAAAGTCGGTTAGGTAAAAACTAAAAATTTCGTCTTGCGCAGCAAAGGTATCGTTGCCTTCAAAGAATGAATAGCAGTGTGGGCCTTGCACCATTTCGACTCCGAGCTTGTCACAAAGTCGCTTTAGCAGGCCGCCGGTTCCACAATCGGCATAAACGACAAACACTTCATCATAATCATTGCGGTGTTTCAGGAACGCTTGTTCAACAGCATTTGGGATTTTTCTGGGATCGACATGCAGTATGGCAGGCAGGCATTGCAAATCCATATGTGACCAGCCGTTCGCTTTTATCAGATCAAGAATTTCTCGTGCTAATGCTCCACACGCCAACAGTAAAATTCGACCCTTTCCTTTGGGCGCGAGGCCAATGTTGGTTAGAATCACGTCAGTTATTGGGTTGTAAGTATCATCTGGCATTGGAGACTTTCGATGCGTTGCATTCCATTATGAAAACATTTGTACTTGTTGATGTTATTTTAATCATGGGGATTGGCGACCTGATGAATACTATTCAGGACATTTTGGATGTTTGGTTACAAATCTGCAAAGTATCAGATCGCCCAAATGGAAAGGAGCGAGTATTAAATGGATGGCGTTTCAACCAAATGCAACAATTTTTCAAAAGAATATTTTTTAATTATGCAAACAAGAATTTGCCTTATTGATGTATTAGAAGGACTTTTGCTTCTGGTCTTGATCTTTAGCTACCAAATCCGCAAAAGTGGTTGTATTTATTATAAGTTAAAATAAAAAAGTTAGGTGTAAACGCAAAATTTACAAAAAGTCACATATTTTAAACTCGCAAAAAGGTTAAGATATATTTTAATATTTTAAATCATATTTTTAAAACTTTTATATTAAATTAATTATCCATACCTCAGTCATTTTTTTACAAATGTCACCTCATAAGCCAACCATAAATATAGTTAGTTTCAACTATTTTAAAATTAGGTACTTCATGTGTGATGTTTAGTTATGGCATTCTTGTTGTGAATATTTTCACTAAACTATACAGTAATTCTGAACAATATAGCTAAAGTGTTGGAACAACTTGTAGATTGTTGGTCTAGGTCTATTGAAGTGACATTCAAAAAATTCTTTAATATTTAAAGACTAGTTTTAGTTATGTCCAAAATACCTAGCCCTGCATTAAGGTTTTGGGCTAATATCAAATATCAGCTGCACCTGTATTTAATAACCTATTTTAGTCTAATACGATACATTTTATACATATTTAGTTTTTAGGATTAAACGTTAAGATAAAATATTTAAAAACTGTTTTATGCTATTACACCTTGGTTGTGTTTGCGGGCCATAAACGTCTTGGCAGTTTCCACAGCAACGGCTGCGTCTCGGCAGTATGCGTCTGCACCAATAGCTTTTCCAAATTCTTCATTTAACGGTGCACCTCCGACCAAAACTACATAATCATCACGTATGCCCTGTTCTATCATCGTGTCGATAACAACTTTCATGTACGGCATTGTCGTGGTGAGTAGGGCTGACATGCCGAGGATGTCAGGTTCTTCTGTCGCGATTGCCTCGAGATATTTTTCTACTGAGTTGTTAATGCCAAGATCTACAACCTCGAAGCCAGCACCTTCCATCATCATTGAGACAAGGTTCTTGCCGATATCATGGATGTCTCCCTTGACGGTGCCAATGACCATTTTGCCAACACGAGGCGCACCAGTTTCAGCCAGCAGTGGTTTCAGGATGAACATACCGCCCTTCATCGCGTTGGCCGCTAGTAGGACTTCTGGGACAAACAATATACCATCCCGGAAATCGTGGCCAACTATCGTCATTCCGCCGACAAGTGCTTTCGTTAAAATGTCGTAGGGGGTCCATTTTCGTACCAACAGGATGTTCACGGCTTCTTCGATTTCTTCCTTTAAGCCGTCATAGAGATCGTCAAACATTTGGGCGACGAGATCGTCGTCGTTCAATTCGCTTAGGATGATGTCGACTTGATCGTAGGACATGTCAGAACCTCTTGATATGGTGTTATCTGATTTGCCCCGAAATGGTCCATTTGGTCTGGAACGATTGCGACACAGCGTGCTCACGCAGCGACGAGACTGCGAATGAATAAGTTGCGTGATTATAATGAGGCGGGCTAAAGCGGTAGAGCTTTGTAGACGCTATTGCCACAGAACAATCCTTTTATAGAAAAGATATTAAAATTAAAGAATATCTAGCTGCGTATGCGCCCGCGTCTTGGCCCGCGCACAGGTCCTGCACCATCTGTGCCGTCTGATATTGAAGAAAACCCACCAAGTGCTGCAGTAATGGCGTCCAAGGTGGGCGCATCTTCCTTTGGACGAGTTTCCAGCGCAGCGCGCATTGCCCGCAAATGGTCTGGTGTTGTACCACAGCAACCACCGATGATTTTGGCACCACTATTGCGCGCTAGACAGGCGTAATCCGCCATCAGTTCTGGAGTGCCGTCGTAATGGATGTGACCTTCAACATATTTTGGAATGCCGGCGTTTCCTTTAGCAATTACTGGCTGTTCCGGTACTGTGGCCCCAAACCCAAGAATAGTGCGCAACAGATCAGATGCTCCAACGCCGCAGTTTGCGCCAAAGGCAATTGGTGGATTCGGAAGCTTTTTGACTAGTTTAACCAATTCTGCGCTAGTTAAGCCCATCATAGTGCGTCCTGCGGTGTCAAAACTCATCGTGCCGCACCATGGCATATCGGCCAATGCAAAAGCTTCGGCGGCAGCCTTAAATTCTTCTCCTGCTGAAATTGTTTCACACCACAGCACGTCTGCACCACCAGCTTTCAGGCCTTCTGCCTGTTCGTGAAACATTTCGACCGCGCTGGAATAGGTTAGTGCTCCCATTGGCGTCATAATTTCACCGGTTGGACCGACGGATCCAGCAACGGCCACCTTTCGGCCAGATTGATCAGCAACATCGCGGGCGATTTCAGCAGCCACTTTGTTGATTTCGTAAACTTGGTCTTCAATATTGTGCAGTTTGAGGCGCGATGCGTTGCCACCAAATGTATTCGTTAAAAAGATATCTGATCCAGCGTCTATTGCACCTTTGTACAGGGCTGTTATCCGGTCACGATGTTCGAAGTTCCAAAGTTCAGGCGCGTCCCCTGATTGTAGCCCCATGTTGAACAATGTTGTTCCCGTTGCACCATCGGCAAGCAGCCAATCACGAGTTGCAAGTAGTTCAGACAGAGCATTTGGCTGGACGTTAAGTTGTTTGGGGGACATCTCAAAGTTCTCCTGTAGAGGATAGTTCCGCTTCGCATGGCCGTGATGTGCGCGCAAATGAATAATCTTCATCATTTAGCTGAACATGATTGTAGTAAGTCAGTGGCGGCGGACCTGCTTCAAGTGTGAGCGTCGCTGCGCCTCTATAATTATGATGTTTATTTCTGCATAAAAAAGTGTTGAGAACTTTTATTCAATGGTCGAACTTTGGGTGATTAATGATGGCTTTGCGTTTCACTGATAGGCCAGTTTTGTTTTAACGCGGTTTGTTAAATAAGATTTTTTTGGGGGGGGGGAA
>JBLILC010000107.1:0-9329 GCA_047635635.1 Octadecabacter sp.
TTTATAAGTCTTCTTTGGATACGTCACAGAATACAAATGATTATATTATAATAAACAGCAACGAAATTATTGACGAGTACAAGGCAACTTTTCCAACACGGAAAGGGTTTCTAGTCGTAATAAAAAACGTGGACTTGTGAAAAAAATGTCGTTGAATAGTAAAAAATATCAACATTATGAACATGTATAGTGGTGTAGGCATGATGTGGACCGAGTTTAAATTTTGATTAAGCCCCCATTATGGTGTCGTTATATAAGATAGCGATTGAGCAGTTGAAGATGTCAAAATTTCTATGGAAACATATCTATTTTAACGCAGACTATAACAATACAATCGATGTAGTAGGACTTAGTATTATTGATTAATGCAAAATAAAACTAAGAAACTTCACGTAAATAAAGCAACCCTAGATAAGGGCCGCCTTATTGTATTTCGAGAGTTCAATTATAGACTTATGAAGTAGGACGGTAGTCTGAAAATATCATACCTTGAAATGGCAGTTTAACTGAATACTGCTATTTTTCACCGCGTGATAGGGCTGCAACTCCTGTGCGGGCCATTTCGACCAGCCCGATAGGACGCATAAGGTCAGCAAACGCATCAATCTTTTCGCTTGTCCCAGTAATTTCAAAAGTAAAACTTTGCAGCGTACTGTCGACCACATTGGCGCGGAAAACATCTGCTAGACGGAGCATTTCCATCCGGTCATCGCCTTTACCAGCGACCTTGAATAGGGCTAGTTCACGTTCTACACTCCGGCCTTCGACCGTCAAATCATGAACTTCACGTACAGACACAATACGACCAAGTTGAGCAGTGATCTGATTAATTGTTTGTGGAGTGCCTGTGGTGACAACGGTAATTCGCGAAAGATGGCCGGTGTGGTCAATTTCTGCGACAGTTAAACTTTCTATATTGTAACCACGCCCGGCGAAAAGGCCGATAACACGGGCCAGAACACCGGGTTCGTTTTCTACAATAACTGCCAGTGTGTGGCGTTCTTCAACATCTGAAAATGTTGGGCGTAAGTTGTATGCGGAGTGCGATGATGCACCTTTTTTGAGACGGAGAGCGGACATAATATATTCTTTCCTGTAAGGCTGAGGCTAATTCCTTTTTATGGGATTTAGACCAGAACACTTCCTTTCGCATCAATGACGCCTTGGGTGTCTGCGTCGCCCAGTAGCATTTCGTTGTGTGCTTTTCCTGATGGTATCATGGGGAAGCAGTTTTCGTGCTTTTCGACCATGCAATCGAAAACCACTGGCCCGTCATGGTTCAGCATTTCCATGATCGCATCGTCGAGATCAGCAGGGTCGTTGCAACGTATGCCTTTGGCGCCGAACGCTTCGGCTAATTTGACAAAATCTGGCAAAGATTCAGACCAGCTCGATGAATAGCGTTCGCCATGCAGCAATTCTTGCCATTGGCGCACCATACCGAGACGCTCGTTGTTTAGAATAAACTGTTTGACAGGCAGGCGATATTGTATTGCCGTTCCCAATTCTTGCATGTTCATTAACCACGACGCCTCACCAGCCACGTTAACGACCAAGGCATCGGGGTGTGCCATTTGCACGCCGATTGATGCTGGATGGCCGTATCCCATAGTGCCTAATCCACCGGATGTCATCCACTGGTTGGGATGTTCAAAGCCGAGGTATTGTGCAGCCCACATCTGGTGCTGGCCTACTTCGGTGGTAATAAAGCGATCACTGCGATGCTTTGTAAGCGCCTCAAGCCGTGACAGAGCGTACTGCGGCTTAATGATTTGACCCTCTTGTTTGAATGCCAAACAGTCCACCTTGCGCCATTCTTTAATTTTCTCCCACCAACGGCCAATATCTTCTGTTTTAGTTTGGCGGCCTCGAGACTTCCAAATATTCAGAAGGTCCTCAAGTACATGGGCGACGTCGCCAACTATCGGGATATCGGTTTGAATGACTTTGTTGATTGAACTCGGATCTATGTCGATGTGTGCTTTGATCGAATTGGGCGAGAATTTATCTAATACACCAGTAATTCGATCATCGAACCGCGCACCTATGTTGATCATCAAGTCACAATCATGCATGGCCATGTTTGCTTCATACAACCCATGCATACCGAGCATGCCGAGCCAATTCTCGCCAGAAGCAGGATAGCAGCCCAGACCCATCAGTGTTGATGTGATTGGGAAGTTTGTCGCTCCAACAAGTTCGCGTAACAACTGGCTGGCAGCTGGGCCAGAGTTGATGACACCGCCACCTGTATAAAACAGTGGCTTCTTGGATTTTTCCATTGCGGCAACCAGCTCTTTGATGCCTTCAATGTCGCCTTTGACCTGTGGTTGGTAGTACGATTTAGATGGCTGAGATTTGGTGTAGGTGCCAGTGGCAAACTGGACGTCCTTGGGAATGTCGACCAAAACTGGGCCTGGGCGACCAGACATGGCGACGTGAAATGCCTCATGAATAACGCCTGACAGCTTGTCAGTCTCTTTGACTAGCCAATTGTGTTTCGTGCAGGGGCGCGTGATACCAACAGTGTCGGCTTCCTGGAACGCGTCCGACCCAATCATAAATGTTGGAACCTGACCCGTGAGCACTATGATCGGAATACTGTCCATCAAGGCATCTGTTAAACCTGTGACTGCGTTAGTTGCACCAGGCCCAGATGTCACCAAGGCAACACCTGGTTTGCCGGTAGAGCGCGCATAACCTTCGGCGGCGTGAACAGCGCCCTGTTCGTGGCGCACTAGAATGTGCTTAATTGAGCTCTGCTGAAAAATCTCGTCATAGATCGGGAGGACAGCGCCACCCGGGTATCCGAATACAGTTTCCACGCCCTGCTCTACTAAAGCTTGGACTACCATTTTCGCACCTGTCATGTGAGCAGACATTGTATTTTCCTTGTCTCAATTTTTCGCTTGTTCGCGATGTAGTGGTTTGTGTGTCATATATTTGTGTCCATCTGGACAAATGTATACCTTAAAAACCCACCGAAATTCGGAGGCATACAGGGGATTGGTCTGGACAACCATTATAGACCCATGCGCATTTGTTCCACAGTAAGAAAAACATAAGACATTCCGTGTTTACTAAATTCATAAATGATTATGCCTTTCTGGGTAGGCAGGGTCAACAGTCAGAATAGCAAAAATGTCGTTTGAGAGTAGTTTGTCGCAACTTTCTTTCATATATAGGCGGAGTGTGAGCAATAAAGGCTTATTAGGGCTATTTAATTGGTCACAATGAGGGTTTCATAATTGAATCGTATTCAGTGAGGGTAAGGTTAAATAAAAGATTAACCTTAGATTGGTTTCATACGAACGCATTTTAATAATTTGGCTGCAATATAGTTAATTTATACACCTTCGATTGTAAGGCTTAACAACTCGATAGTCTCAATTTTTCAGCGATTTCATATGCTGATTCAAGCGCTGTTTTGGGCTAAAAAAGTAACGTGAGGGATGTTACTACAATTCTAAATTCATTTTAAAGTAGACTGCGTCGCGGCTGTTATCAAAGCCGACAAGTTGTGGGAATTCTGAGTTTACTAATTTCATGGGTGTCTATCGAAAAGTTTCTTAGAGAAAACGTCATCATTAAAAGATGTGAGTGTCACCAATAGTATTAAATTTAAATTAATACGTTGAGTGAAAATATTATTTAAATAAATATTTTTTTTAAGTCTGTAAAATGCTCCGTTTAAATTTTAAGAACTAATAGCAGTACTCGAACTTGTAGCGATAACAAATAACTAAAATAATAAATTTTTTCTAAATACCAAATCGAAAATTTTAAGTATCGAAAACGCTATAAACTATAACAATGTTGTTGATTACTTACTTTAAAAAGACGTCTGTATTAAAAATATTATGGGCTGTGATACCACACAATAAAGTGGGCAATTAAGCTAATTGTTGAGCGTTAATAATAACGGTGCTATTGGTTATGTAAGTTTAGATTTAAGGCACCAAGTGAACGTGTATTCTGCAACTATGATCAAACTAAAAATAATTTTTACTACACGTTCTTAGCAAAAACGGTTCAACGTAAAAATATTCAGTTTTTGTGTTTTGTAAGTAATGGCATATCGTTTGTTGCTGCTGAATGATGGTGAGACTTATACTTAAAACTTGAGTAATTATCAAAGATCTTTTATATGAATCCAGAAGAACCGTGTTTGGAAGATCATTCAAATTTATAATACAAATAAATCGATACGGTTAGATGGCTTACTAATGCTAAAAAGATATAGTACTAAATACAATAATCTTATTTTTGGTGGTGAGGCCACTTAAACGATCCTACCGAAATTGGTATTTGCTGATATTTTTTTAATCAAATTTTTTTAGCTGAGGGTATCTAATTTTTTGCGTAAATCACCCATTTCAATAGATTTGAAAGTTTCCACAGATTTTTATTTTTTTAAGTATATAAACTGTAGTTTTCTTGGTAATTTACATTTATTTTATTATTTATCCTCTTTTCATATTTTTTTATAAGTAATGTTTGATTTTTATTAGTTGAGCCTTGCTCATTAAACGATCTTATTTGACTTTGAATCTACATGAAGTCGTTCGTAGCTGAGTGGCACCATTTTAATTGTGACGCTTCGGGTGATAGGGTAAAATGAAGATGCATTTTGATATTTCCTGCACACAAAAAAAATTTTGTTGGTTTCCGTGCAGTGCGGCTGGCGGTTTTGCTCTTTCCAGCGATCCCCGTGCTAAATAAGTGTCCATTGTAGAATCAACATTGGGAAACCTTGTAGTTGTGATGCCTCATTTCATTTAAAATTTAGGGTTAGCGTTGTGTGAATGCTAACAAAAGGCAGGTATTGGTAAAGATTTCTTACAATAATGGTGGTGTAGGAGTTATTAGGTCTTCCGCTTTGAGAAACAGAATTGTAACGTGATTCTACTTATAATGATTTGCCCGCACCTCTTAAAAGATTGCGGGCATAAATTCCATGGGAGGAATACTATATGGATCGTCGCTCTTTTCTGAGAAACTCTGCCATTGGTGGTACGGCAGTTGCTGCGACTACTCTGGCAGCACCTGCATACGCACAAGGTAACCGTACGCTAACAATGGTCACATCCGTGCCAGATGGCTTCGCAGTTTTTGATGACGCGGCGGTGAATTTCATCGATCGCGTGAATGCAATGGCTGACGGTGCTATCACTATTGAAAAGAAGGCCGCCGGCCAACTCGTTGGAGCTTTTGAAGTGTTTGACGCCGTTTCGTCCGGTCAAGCTGACATGTACCATTCAGCTGACTACTATTTTGGCGGTCAACACCCTGGTTATTATTTCATGACAGCCGTTCCGTTCGGTGCTACGGGTGGCGAAATGGCCAGTTGGTACTATCATGGTGGTGGAGCGGAACTGCATGATGAATTAGGCAGCATATTTGGTCTTAAGTCGTTCCTTGCGGGTAACACTGGTCACCAGCCAGGCGGTTGGTTTAACAAAGAAATTAATTCGGCAGCCGACTTACAGGGTCTGAAGTTTCGGATGCCGGGTCTAGGTGGACTTGCGCTAGGGCGTACCGGTGCATCTGTGCAAAACGTACCAGGTGGAGAAATCTATCAAGCACTTGCATCTGGCGCGATTGATGGCGCTGAATGGATCGGTCCTTTTGCTGACGAACGTCTTGGTTTTCAAGAAGTTTGTAATTTTTACTACACGGGTGGCATGCACGAACCAGGTTCAGCGCTTGTTGCAGCAATGAACCGCGACGTTTGGGATGAGATGTCTCCTGCAGTACAGGAAATTATTTCGACCGCTGCTGCGGCAACTCACCAGTGGTCTTTGTCCCAGTCAAACTACAACAATGGTGCAGCACTAGATCGCCTGAAATCACAAGGTGTGAAGGTTCTGGAATTCTCGGATGATGTTTGGGATGCGTTTGGAACAGCTGCATCCGCCGCGCTAGATGACTTCATGGATGACGAGCTATTTGCACGCATCCGTGAAAGTCAGGAAGCAGCCGTGCGGTCGACTTACCAGTGGACGTCTGTCTCTGACGACGTCTACACAGCTCAGCGCGCCCGCGTAATGGGAAGCTAGTTTACGTTTTAGTTTTTGTTTCGGATGATTTGAAAATTGGAGGCCCCGCTAGAATTAGTGGGGCCTATCCACACCGCGCGATAAGAGTGACATAATTTTATAGATTTTGGGGGTAGGGACATGGAAGAAGACACCGCAAACGCAGGTGGGTTCTGGTTATCCTACGAAAACGGCTTCACGCAATGGTTGGAACGGCTTCAGGGCAATACCCCTGAGGGGTCGGACCCAGTTGTAGGCGCTGTGACGTTTCTTGGTTCGCTGTGGAACACATTTATGTGGCTTTTTTCCAATATAGTTGAGGCAATGTACAATTTTGTTTATGCAATTACGCATCCAAATATATGGCTGGACTGGTTGAGTTGGACAAACACGACTGAGGACAAAGAATCGCTGATGCGTTTTATCTATTATGGCGGTTCACATGAGTTATTTTTCGCTTTTTTTGTGTTGTTTCTAGCTTTGACTAGTGTGGCGCTCCTTAACCGAGGATTTATGTGGAGTTGTGTGCGTGTTCTCGAAGGTTTTGCCAACAAGATTGGTCGTACGTTCGCATGGTCGGGTCTGGTGATGGTGCTGGTTCAAATTATGATAATTTTTATGCAACGGGTATTTGCGGTGTCCGAATTATCGATCGGCCTTGGGATTGCTATGACATTTGATGTCAGTTGGTGGGCGGAAAGTCTGAAATTTTATAATGCTATGATTGTGTGTTTGTGCGTTACCTACACGTTTGTGCAGGGCGGCCACGTGCGGGTAGATCTGGTGTATTCCGCTGTAGGCCACCGCACCAAAAGGATTATCGATATGATTGGATCCATAGTGTTTATGGTTCCCGCCGCTATCCTGACGTGGATGTACGGTTGGTACTTCTTGTGGCGTCATCTAGTTGTACCCAATCCGTCGGCTTCTGATAGTCTTGAACGCCTTTTGAACAAGGCCAGAGCTTTGCGATGGAACGTTGAAACCATTGGCTTCAGTCCAAACGGTTTTAACGCTTATTTTTTGTTCAAAGTTTTGCTTGTGTCGTTTACCGCACTGATTTTACTGCATTCTGTCGCTTTTTTTTACCGGTCCTATTTAGAACTGGTCGAGGGTGAGGAAAGCATCGGCAAGAACCTGGACAAGGACTCCCTTGGCGAAGGTGAAGAAGCATTTGAAGGAACGCACTAATGAAATGTTTCCAACAGAAGTGGCGACCGATTGAATGGTTCGCAAACGTGACAATTTTGGCGGGAGCGTAGCGGATGTTTTTTGGACTAGATGGCGTAGAAATAGGTCTAATTATAGTTTTTTTGTGCTTATTTTCCGGTATTTTATCGGGCTTTCCCGTTGCATTTGCCATAAGTGGGGCTGCGGTTATTTCATTTGTGATTATCGCAGCTTTGGATAGTGGTGGTTATCTGATCCATCAAGCTATTGATAAATCATCTTCAGAATATGTTTCGCTTATTGCTGATGGAATCAGAAGTGATGCAATATCTGTGTTCCGCTATCCAGACTTGCCCCGAATAGGTGAGGCAGTATTTATAGGTGGTTGGGAAACGGCGATTGACCGTAATCTGTCATTTGTAGTGAACCGTATGAATGAACGCGTCTTGGCGGGGCAATCGATTGAAACGTTGCTTGCCGTTGGGATGTTTGTGTTGATGGGTATCACGTTGGAACGGTCTAAAATCGCTGACGATCTACTAACCACAATGAGCCGTGTTTTTGGCGGTCTTCCAGGCGGCCTGGCTGTATCGGTTGTTGTTGTGGGCGCCTTTCTTGCGGCTTCAACAGGTATTGTTGGCGCAACCGTTGTGACTATGGGCCTGTTGTCTTTGCCAACGATGTTGCGGGCTGGTTATTCCAAAGAACTCGCTACTGGTGTGATTGCGGCCTCGGGTACACTGGGACAAATTATCCCACCATCAATTGTAATAGTTTTACTGGGAACGTTGGCAGGCGATTTGTATTCTGCCGCTCAAGAAACCCGTGCCACCCTTGTGGGTTGTTCAGACGCGTTAACTTACCTTGGTTCACCAGCAGTTCTGTCGGTTGGCACGCTATTTCAAGCTGCGCTGTTACCCGGAATTTTGCTGGCATTCCTTTATGCTGGGTATGCCTTTTGCTACGCCTTGTTAAACCCTAGCAAAGCGCCCGCTGTGTCGGTTGGAGCAAGTACCGGTGAAGCGATTACACGCAGTGAGGGGTTAATATGGTTCCTCGCGGTGCCAGGGGGGGTAGTTATTCTTCTAGTCTTCCTAATGAACCTTGGCCTTGTTGGTAGCCAGTCTATTATAGTTGACAGCTTTACTGATTCAGGCAAAACGGCCAGCCTGCGCACGAACGTTTCAGCAGATTGTGCAATTGCAATGCAAGATCTGCACGGGGACATAGCATGGAAGTCAGCGGTTGCCGAACAAGCCGCAATTGTCGAAGCAGGTGGTGTAGTTGAGGCGCGTGAATTAAGCGACGAAGAACGCGCAGTACTGGTGGTCCAACGTGCTTCGGATGCTCCTAAAATCGGCACTGGCATTGCTTTACTTGCACTTTTGTTGACACTTATCCTTACGACAGCACGTGGTGTATCCCCTAGTGCAAGTAAGGGTCCATTGATATTAGGTGGCATTGGAATATTGATGCTTCTGGTAGCAGATGTCATGTTGATCGGGGCTTTAACATCGCCTGGTGTGACTACCTTGATGATTATACTTCCGCTGCTTTTAGTAATATGGTCAATGGGGCCGGCTTTTGGGCGCTTGGCTAAAAATGAACTATTACGAGTTGTCTTCCCTCCATTGGTGCTAATAATTGCAGTTCTTGGGTCTATTCTAGGAGGAATTACTAATCCAACACCAGCGGCTGCGTTGGGTGCCGGTGGTGCGATTATGCTTGCTGCTTATCGCAAGCTTTCAGATCAGGACAAATCGGGCAAGATCATCTTGCTTGCAACAGGCGCAGTCGCGTTAATGTTAATTGTTGGTGTAAATTTTGATATGCGCGTTGGCCTCGAAGATGTGGCGTTTGAAAATTACATTGCTTTTGTATTTGCACTTTCGATGTTCTTGTTCGCGATGTTTGGTTTGTTTTACGCTTGTACAGTACTTTGGTTGGGTGGCGTTCTTACGCCTGTTGTTCGCGAAACGGCTAAAGTCACGAGCATGGTATTCACGATCTTAATTGGGTCGCAAATGCTAAATCTTGTAGTTATTTCCTTTGGTGGGGAGCATTATATCCAGCAATTTTTGCGCAGCTTTGACGATGAATGGACTGTGTTCTTAATAGTGA
>JBLILC010000108.1:0-9271 GCA_047635635.1 Octadecabacter sp.
TTCTGGCGCAATATCGAAGTAGTCCTCAAGTGCCGATTTCCCGCGCGAAGTCACAAAAATAAACTCTTTGATACCTGCCGCTCGGGCTTCATCAATCGCGTACTGAATCAAAGGACGATCAACGAGCGTCATGATCTCCTTAGGGATAGATTTTGTCGCTGGTAAGAAGCGCGTACCCATACCAGCCACAGGAAAGATTGCTTTTGTAACATGTTTTTGCATTTCTCACCTAATTTGAACCTATTAAAAGATTTTAGATTATTAAAGTTACACCATCAAAAATTGCCATCACTGCACCCAATCTTTGACCAATCAAAAAAATTAGGCCACGTTAGTCAAGGATGACCCATTTCTGCAAGCATTGCTTCAATTTTTTGAACATCTTGAGGGTTATTGAGTTCCCAAAACTGCCGACCACGGGCTTCGACTTCAACGCACAACATATGTGCACCACGTTCTAAAAATCTCAACTGCTCAAGTCCCTCAAGATGCTCTAGCGGCCCTGACGCCCAACGCGGATAGGCGGCCAACGCCGACGGACGGTAGGCATAAACACCAACATGGTGGAAAACTGGGGTTTCTTCAGTATCCTCATATACTTGACCGGTGTAAGGAATTACTTCTTTTGAGAAAAACAGAGCGTTGTGGTCAGCACCAAACACAGCAGTAGTACCACCAACGCGACCTTGGCGGCGATCGCTCAACAGTCCGTTCAGCGCGCGGCCATCACAGCGCAGTACAGGTGTGGCAACTTCAGCAACAGGATGCGCCATCAAGCCAGCTATGAGGTCTTCAATAAACCAAGCAGGCGTCAGCGGTGCATCGCCTTGCAAGTTCACAATGATATCATACCCACCACCCAGTAGACCCAAGGCTTCGGCACAGCGCTCAGTACCATTTTGACAGTCCGACGATGTTATTACGACCTCCGCGCCAAATGCCTCAGCCGCAGATTTAATTCTGTCATCGTCAGTCGCAACAACAACACGGTCCACACCAGCAACTTCCTGAGCTGCTTCCCATGATCGCTGAATAAGACTTCGTGATTCACCTTTAACGCCACGCAATTCAACCAAAGGTTTTCCAGGATAACGTGAAGACTTATAACGTGCGGGGATAACAACAAGGACCTTCATTACGGACGCTTCAAATCAACACCAGGCGCGTAGGCAATAAAGAACGGATTAGCGAAATCTTTTTTTCCATAGGTCAGAGACGTATGGTCATCAAACCGCACAACATGGCCACCTGCGCCTAGCAAAACCGCGTGACCAGCCGCTGTGTCCCATTCCATCGTGCGGCCAACACGTGGATACAGATCAGCCTCACCAGCTGCGAGTAGACAGAACTTCAACGATGATCCTGCACTTTTCAATTCATTTACCGCGTACTTTTTGATGTAATCGTCCGTCGCCTGATCTCGGTGTGATTTAGATGCGACAACCATTAAACTTGTGTTATCCGGCGTGGAAACAGCAATTGGGACCGTTGTTCCAACTGTGTTCTTATCAAGGTTGCCGACTTCTTCAACCGATACGCCCACCGCATTAGTATAGAACAACCGCCCCTTAGCAGGTGCATAAACCACACCACGAAGCGGAACCCCTTCACGTATATAAGCAATATTAACAGTAAAATCACCACGGCGTTGGATAAACTCCTTAGTACCATCCAGCGGATCAACAAGTAGGAACGTATTGGCCGTCACACTGTGACTTTCGGCCTGCTCTTCAGTAACGAGTGCAACATCCGGAAACGCCACCCGTAATCCAGCAGAAATATGCGCGTCCGCCGCTTCATCCGCAGCCGTAACTGGACTATCATCGCTTTTCGAACGTACATTGAAATCGTCAGAATTATAAATATCCATGATGATATCACCCGCTTCCAGAGAAAGTTTCCGCATCACTTCGGTCAATTTGTCAAAATCCATCACACTATTCCTACATAATATTTGATCGCGGGTGTTTTTATTGATCCAATAAATTTGACCCCTTATGATGAGATGCTGAAGGATCATCAAGATTTACGTGCCATGTGAGGCACTCAACCAGAAAAAATTAAAATTGGCAGGCGATTAATGTTCGAAGTAAATAGCCCCAAGACCCATTCACGTTCACGTTCAGCGCTTAATATGTTGGAATTAATATATCATTCAATTGTACGTGAAGTCCGCAAAGATCACCGATATGCAGTTGTCGGTCTAATCATGAACATGATGCAAACGGTCATTTTTGTAGCCGCGTTTTATTTTATGTTTTCTGTTCTCGGCCTGAGAGGCTCAGCAATCCGCGGCGACTTTATGCTTTATATTATGTCAGGAATATTTCTATTTTTGACTCACACAAAGGCGATGGGCGCGGTGCTTGGTGCTGAAGGTCCAGCATCCGCATTGATGAAACACGCGCCAATGAATACAATTGTGGCGATCACGTCATCAGCCATCGCGTCGCTATACATTCAAGTACTGTCGATGTCAGTAGTCCTATACCTGTATCACGTAATTTTTGGCCCAATCACGATTGTTGATCCTATCAGTGCCATGGGGAGCTTACTGCTCGCGTGGTTTTCCGGTGTGGCCGTTGGGATGATCTTTTTGGCCATCAAGCCTTGGTTTTCAGGCTTCGTATCAATTGCGTCATCTATTTATGCACGTGCCAACATGATTGCGTCAGGTAAAATGTTTGTTGCCAACTCATTGCCTGGCTTCATGTTGCCAGTTTTTGATTGGAACCCTCTATTTCACTGTATAGACCAAGCGCGTGGATATGTTTTTATTAACTATAATCCACATTTTACCTCCATCAGTTACCCATTAAAGGTGTCACTAATACTGATTATGATCGGCCTGATGCTTGAATTTTATACCCGTAAAAATGCATCGGTCAGCTGGGATGCCACAAGATGAAGTGTTTAACGACAAAATTGGTCCTTATCCTGTTAGGTGCATTTGCAAATAGATAGTCCCAATCGGACACTTATATTTTCAAAATATATCACCGCACATTCTAATAGAAACAAGCGTATAGTCCAAAAAATGACATCGTTAGCGCCAAAACCCTAACCTTGTAAGTCTTGCCTACTTTCAATGTTTGAGCCAAAGTTGGCACATGAAAACGATTTGGGTTGGTACAAGTGCGGTTTTTCGCACCTAATCCACCGCATGAAAGTCAGAAATCACGCCCCGTACCATTTTTTAAAGCTGAACCGTTCCAGTACACTTCATAATATCCGCATGCTGTTAAAGAAAACGCTTTTAAGGAGGCGTACAGCAGCCCGACCGTTTTAAGCAAAGACATCTCTCAGAACGATTACGAAGCTGAAACCCAAAAAGGTTCGATATTGACACACCCAATCATTATCACTGCCCTGCAATGAGAAATTGTTAGATCGAGATTTTAGCATATCGAAGTTTATGTTTAAGCAGAAGATTAATAGAAGGAATAACAGACTGGCTGCTGCAAAATGTACTTGGTCTGGCTGGTGGCACTCAGTTTTACTAACGCAATACATAATTAATAAATTTGGTAAATAACTAATGTCAAATTTTTATCTTAAATAAAAATCTCATAAAAAAACGCCTTTTTTCGTAACCTTTCAAAGTCATATCGTAATATTCCTGTCCACCTTAAAGCGGTCACACTGGAGAAGACTTCTCAGTACATTTCGACTTTTTTACTGGGATGGATGTATCAAACTATCACATTAAGTGCTGTTTCTATGGTCTAAATTTTCAATTTTTAGTGCTAAAAAGTAAACAAAATACTATTTTAAACATACTATTACATAAACTTTTATCTTTTATTTTAACATGATTTTTACCGTCACTGTTGATCATCATTGGTAAGTGGAATTAAGCTTTTCGGAAGAAAGGCCCTTTTTAGTTATCCCATTTGATTTGAAATAAATACAAATACTGAAATAAGACGCTTACGTCACCACCCGCAGCGTCAGATTAATACGCCCACCTCCAGACAGCAACGTCGATGAGCCTGCACGCGTTTTGTCAATGCCGTGGTATATCAGTCGTGCCTCACCACCCATTACCACCACATCCCCTGATTTTAACCAAATTGATTCCGTCTTACCTCCACGCGTGGTATTACCGATACGAAACAACCCGTCATCACCCAACGACACTGACACAACTGGTTCACCAAACTCTGCCTCATCGCGATCCTGATGCATTCCCATTTTTGCCGCCTCGCGATAGAGGTTAACCAGACAGCATTCCGGGACGCGAGCTGACCCGGACACAAGCCCCCAAAGATCCAAAATTGACGGTGGTATCGCAGGCCACATTACGCCATTCGGATGCTGTTCTGAATATCTGTAGCCAGATCGATCAGAAAACCAACCAAACCGCCCTGCACTGGTCATTTGTACCGACATCGGCTTGCCATAAGGTGTCATAGGCGAAAATAGTGGCGCTTTAGCAACAATTCCCCGAATATCACTTACCATTGCTTCTTGTGCGGGCCGATCGAGTAGTCCTTGCCAGACCTGAACCCCACGTAAGTCCACTGTTGGACGTCCCATATTCATCTGATCACCATTTTTGCGCATTACCAGCAGTTACATAGGTTGCAGCCCCTATTTGTCACACCTATATACACTGCGATCCGATTGGGACCTCCCCACTCGGTAACACCAACCATAGGCACGGGTGCCGGAACGGGTCCGCGCCGCCTCACATCGCCTCGAAAGGGATTTGAACATGGCTAAAGTAATTGGCATCGACCTTGGAACTACTAACTCTTGTGTGGCCATCATGGACGGCTCGCAGCCCCGCGTTATTGAAAACGCAGAAGGCGCGCGCACGACGCCGTCTATTGTAGCATTCACAGACGACGAACGCTTAGTGGGTCAACCTGCAAAACGTCAGGCCGTAACTAACCCAGAAAACACCATCTTTGGTGTGAAACGTCTTGTAGGCCGTCGTAATGACGACAAGCATCTTGCAAAAGACAAAAAGAACTTGCCATTCAACGTCATCGACGGTGGCAATGGCGACGCATGGATTGAAGCCCGCGATGAGAAATACTCTCCTGCGCAAATCTCCGCGGTCATCTTACAAAAGATGAAAGAAACCGCTGAAAGCTATCTCGGCGAAGAAGTAACGCAAGCCGTCATTACGGTTCCAGCGTACTTTAACGACGCTCAGCGTCAGGCCACAAAAGATGCCGGCAAGATTGCTGGCCTCGAAGTGCTGCGTATCATTAACGAACCGACAGCGGCGGCACTTGCTTACGGGCTCGACAAAAAAGAAACCCAAACCATCGCAGTTTACGACCTTGGCGGCGGCACGTTCGATGTAACGATTTTGGAAATTGACGACGGCTTATTCGAAGTAAAGTCCACCAATGGAGACACATTCCTCGGTGGTGAAGACTTTGACATGCGTATCGTTAACTACCTTGCGGACGAATTCAAAAAATCCAATGGCGTTGACTTAAAGAACGACAAGATGGCACTTCAACGTCTCAAAGAAGCAGCAGAAAAAGCAAAGATTGAACTGTCTTCTGCCAGCCAGACAGAGATTAACCAGCCGTTCATTTCAATGGGGAAAGACGGCTCTCCATTGCACATGGTCATGAAGCTGACCCGTGCAAAGCTGGAAAGTCTTGTGGGCGATCTTATCAAAGCGTCGATGAAACCATGCGCAGCTGCGTTAAAAGACGCGGGCCTGACCACCAAAGACATCGACGAAGTTGTCCTAGTTGGTGGTATGACACGTATGCCAAAAGTAATCGAAGAAGTTACAAAGTTCTTCGGCAAGGAGCCACATAAAGGTGTGAACCCTGACGAAGTAGTAGCTTTAGGTGCAGCCATTCAGGCTGGGGTTCTTCAGGGCGACGTCAAAGACGTGGTACTTCTGGATGTTACACCGTTGTCCTTGGGCATCGAAACACTCGGAGGTGTCTTCACTCGCTTGATTGATCGCAACACCACAATACCAACTAAGAAAAGTCAGGTCTTTTCAACAGCCGAAGACAACCAAAACGCTGTGACCATCCGCGTCTTCCAAGGTGAGCGCGAAATGGCTGCTGATAACAAAATGCTTGGTCAGTTTAACCTCGAAAGCATTCCTCCCGCACCGCGCGGCATGCCCCAAATCGAAGTAACCTTTGACATTGACGCAAACGGTATCGTGTCAGTTGGCGCATCCGACAAAGGTACAGGCAAAGAGCAGACGATCACGATTCAAGCATCCGGAGGTTTGTCCGATGCAGATATCGAACAAATGGTACGCGACGCGGAAGAAAATGCTGAATCTGACAAAGATCGTAAGGAACTTGTTGAAGCTCGGAACCAAGCCGAAAGTTTGATTCATTCGACCGAAAAGTCGATGGAAGAACATGCGGACAAAGTTGACCCGACCACAATCGAGGCAATTGAACTGTCCATCGCCGCGCTTAAAGACGATCTAGAAAACGAAGACGCAGGTAAGATTAAGTCTGGCATCCAAAACGTAACCGAATCGGCTATGAAGCTAGGTGAAGCCATCTACAAAACCGCACAGCAAGACGCCGGCGAAGTTGAGCCCGACGTATCAGCAGCCGACGAGGATATCGTCGATGCAGACTTCGAAGATCTCGACGGCGACAAGCGCGCCTAAACTTTGGTGAAATTTCAAGACCGGCCCGTTATAAGGCCGGTCTTGTCCTTCCCAAAAGGGGAAACTGGTCATGTCAAAACGCGATTATTACGAAATTTTAGGCCTCTCTAAAAGCGCCAACGCCGATGAGATCAAAAAGGGCTACCGCCAAAAAGCAAAAGAGCTTCACCCTGACCGAAACACCGACAAACCAGACGCGGAAAGTCAGTTCAAAGAAGCAGGAGAAGCCTACGAGATCCTGAAAAATGCTGATAAAAAAGCAGCGTACGATCGTTATGGTCATGCGGCATTTGAAGGTGGAATGGGCAATGGGGGCGGCGGTCAGCCTGGTGCGGGCGGTCAAGGAGACTTCGGGTCTGCATTCTCCGATATATTCGATGACCTGTTTGGCAACATGGGCGGTGCGCGTGGTGCTGGTGGGCAATCGCGTGCGTCACGTGGTAATGACCTACGCTACAATTTGCGTGTTACGCTGGAAGAAGCCTACGCAGGCCTGCACAAAACCGTCACAGTTCCAACTGCAGTGGGCTGCGGGTCTTGTAAAGGAACTGGTGCAGAAGGCGGATCAGAACCCCAGACGTGCCCCACATGTGCTGGTATGGGAAAAGTGCGCGCACAACAGGGATTCTTTACTGTCGAGCGCACCTGTCCAACTTGTAATGGCATGGGCCAGACAATAAAAAACCCATGCCATGAATGTCATGGCGCTGGTCGCGTTGAAAAAGAAAAGTCTCTTTCAGTCAACATTCCTGCAGGTGTCGAAACAGGCACACGCATCCGCCTTTCAGGCGAAGGTGAAGCCGGAATGCGGGGCGGTCCAACTGGTGATCTCTATATCTTCATCGAAGTGCGTGACCACGACCTGTTTGAACGTGAGGTCAATAACCTGTTCTGTCGCGTACCAGTTTCCATGGCGACGGCGGCGCTCGGTGGCGATATTGAAGTTCCAACAATTGACGGTGGAAGATCACGCGTAAAGATTCCAGCTGGATCACAATCAGGGCGCCAAATGCGTTTACGAGCCAAAGGCATGCCTGCCCTGAGGGGCGGTGGTCCCGGCGACATGTTTATCGAAATGGCGATCGAAACGCCCGTAAATCTTACAGGTAAACAAAAAGAACTGCTGCGTGAGTTCGAAGACTTGGCTAGCGACAATAACCCGCAAAGTTCTAGTTTTTTCAAATCAGTTAAAACTTTTTGGGAGTCCATGAAGGGTTAACATTAGCAACTCTTAACTATGCAGTAATGGAATTATAGTAAGGTGGGGGCTTGAATCTTGCCCCCACCTTTGAAGAAATACCATTTTTATCGAACGGTAACGGAGCTCCAGTGACGCTTGATCTTGATGAGCTCAAAATTGTTTGAGCGTTCCAACCAAAAGAACGAAAAAAAATTTGTGTTGTAGTTCATCATAAACACCTGCCTTGCTGTTTTATTATAGGCAGTGCCGCTACCATTTTCTCTATGAAATTTAAGAACTAACGTTCGTTTCACACGCCCCCCACTTCAAGACGCCAAACCGCGCAATAAGCTAACGATTTATCCGTCATCAGAATTTTTAGAGTCTGGTGACAGCACTTAATCTTGCTTTAAATTCAGAGATGATTCAGTGAAACGCGAGAGTGCTCCATACCTCTGTCCAGCAACCATTCAGCTAGGCCGACAGATATGAACCCTAAACCAGCCAAATGATTTTTAGCTTCTCAGAAGCAGGGTATCTCATTTGTAGTCAACTCAACCATTTGATGTGCCTTTTTTAGCAACCAGTGTTCAAACTTTTGCTTCACAACGACATCCTTCATGTCACGACTTCAGTCGCAGATCCTTTAACTTCGTCGATCGTATCAGTGCAGGCTATGCCCCTTGGCAGGCGACACTTGCATGAAGTCCCTCAACCGTTTGAAGTAGATACCTTGAAATACTCCCATATGACAGAACATCTTAGCAATGTTGTCATAGCACCGCAGCCAATCCAAAACGATCCTGACTTTCTGTTTGGATGAGTAATGCTTACGCATCGCCAACATAATATCTTTGACCAGCTTCTCATCAGGGCTTTTAAATGCTCCAGTTGTCACTCTCGTGTCCCACTCCTCAGTGGTTACAATAAGCCATTAGCACTATCTTATCAAAAACCACTTTTTGAATCCACAAACGCTGACATCAGACAAACTAAAGCCACTAGGTAAGTCGACCGTGGCAATGTTTAAATTTATTTCCGGATCCACATGGACAGCTATCATTGCGCCCAGGGGTGCCCCACGTCGTCGGATCCATCACATCAAACCCAGGCTTCGCGTCTACTGTTGGCGCTGGCAAGGCAGACCGCTCCGTTGCCGCCTTAGCCAGACGCTGCTGTTCCACTGCCTGTGCAACCATTGCTTCTTGCTCTTCTTTCGACATAGGCCGAATTTGTGCAAGTTTCTGCGTTACCTCAGAACGCAAACTATCAAGCAGACTTTCAAACAACTGAAAAGACTCTGTTTTATATTCATTGAGCGGATCACGTTGCGCATAACCGCGAAAGCCCACAACGGAGCGTAGATGTTCCAATGTTAGCAAGTGTTCGCGCCACTTGGCATCAATTGTTTGCAACAAGATTTGCTTTTCGATATTGCGCATAACCTCAGGCCCAAACGCTACGGCCTTTTC
>JBLILC010000109.1:0-9248 GCA_047635635.1 Octadecabacter sp.
AAGAGTTTATTTTTGTGACTTCGCGCGGAAAATCGGCACTTGAGGACTACTTCGATATTGCGCCAGAATTAGAGAATACGCTTTATGAAAAAGGTAAATTTGAGATGTTGGCGGAGCTGAAATCCACTAACATGGAAAGTGGTGCTATCGCCTATATCCGTCAGCACAAAGCGCTGGGTCTGGGCCATGCAGTTTGGTGCGCCCGCCGTCTTGTCGCTGATGAACCGTTCGCAGTTATCCTGCCTGATGATGTAATTGCAGCTGAAACGCCCTGCCTTCAGCAGATGGTCGAAGCGTATGATGAAACGGGTGGTTGTATGGTTGCTGCGATGGAAGTGCCTGAAGAAAAAGCGTCATCTTACGGCATGATCGACATTAAAGAAGACTTTGGAACGATAGTGTCTGTCAAAGGCCTGGTTGAAAAGCCGCCTGCTGATAAAGTACCGTCTAATTTGGCCGTCATTGGGCGCTATATCCTGTCGCCACGGATCATGCAGAATCTGAACAAGATTAAAAGTGGAGCGGGTGGCGAAGTTCAATTAACTGATGCAATTGATGCTGAATTGAAAGGTGGACATGACGTGTTTGGGTTTCGATTCAGTGGAAAGCGGTTTGACTGTGGAACTAAGGCTGGTTTCCTGAAGGCCACTGTGGCCTTTGGATTGGCACGTTCTGATCTAGGCGAAGAATTTGGTGGCTATCTACGCGAATTAATATTGATGCAGCAGACTGCACAGTAGAGTTTAGTCTGATGTTTCCATTCATTATAACAGGAGATCAAGGTAAATCATCGACTTTTTCCAAGGCTCTGTTTGCTTACAGGATGCGGTGGAAAAGGCGTCGTTTGCTTTTACGCTCTTTACGTCGGCGGGCTGAAATAAGACTTATTTTTGGTGGAACCATCCCAAAGCAGGGTGTTCTGGTTTTTTCGACCGTGCGCAACGAAATGATACGGATTGAACATTGGCTTTCACATTATCGAGCGCTGGGCGTTTCGCATTTTCTAATCGTGGACAATGCCAGTGATGACGGCACTAGTGAGTTTTTAAGAAAGCAGCCGGATGTGTCACTATGGATCACGTCGCACAGTTACAAAGCCTCGCGATTTGGGGTGGATTGGTTAACATGTTTGCAAATTAAACATGGTGTTGGGCGATGGTGTCTGACGGTTGATGCGGATGAACTTCTGGTTTATCCTGACAGCGACACTCGTGGTCTATTTGCATTGACCCAATACCTAGACTCTAAAGGACTTGAGGCGTTCGGTGCGCTAATGCTGGATATGTACCCTAAAGGTCCAATCGGACAGTCGAGTCACTATGGGGGAGGTGATCCACTTTTGACCCTTCTATGGTTTGAGGTGAACAACTACCGCGCGAAGGTACATCCGGTGTTTGGCAATTTGTGGATCCAAGGCGGTGTCCGTGATCGAATGTTTTTTGGTAGTCAGCCGGATCTTTCTCCTACATTAAACAAGACCCCACTGGTGAAATGGCGGCGTAACTTTGCGTATGTCACGTCTACCCATCAGATATTGCCACGTCGGCTAAACGATGTTTTTGATTTTAGCGAATTGGCGCGCGTGTCTGGCGTGCTCCTGCATACGAAGTTTTTACCCAATATTGCTGAAAAATCTAATGAAGAACTTGCTCGCAGGCAACATTTTGAGAATAGTGATTTATACCAGTCTTACTACAAAGCATTGATTGATAACCCCAATCTTTGGGGTGATTTGTCCGTCAAATATAGTGGTATAGCGCAACTTGAAACGCTTGGATTGATGGTACGTGGTAAGTGGTGATTTGGCATCATTCTTTCGAAAAATCGCCTAATCCCCCCTGTTGTTAATTGATTAGCGAAAATGGGTGACATTGGCTCATAATATCAAAAGTGTGTTAACTATAAGGAGTTCGCAGACTTTGGGACACGATCGGAGGGACCATTTTGGGCGCTTGGACATCATATCGGCTCCGCCTTAAGCGAAAGCGCTGTCACCTGCTTGCTTGGCGCAAGTCGCGTGAGTTGTCAGTTGTCAAAGATCGTACCAGCCAAATTAAGTCCAGCGACATCCTTGTGTTCTGCACGTTTCGCAATGAAGATATTCGTCTGCCATATTTCTTTAAGTATTACCGGGACTTAGGTGTTGATCACTTTATAATGGTGGATAACGATAGTGATGATGACGGTGGTTGCTATGCTGCGAAACAACCTGATGTTTCGATTTGGCAAGCGAAGGGTAGTTATCGGCAATCGCGGTTTGGCGTCGATTGGCTGAACTATCTGCAGCGCAAATATGCGGATGGTCATTGGACGCTTGTTGTCGATCTGGATGAGTTCTTTATTTATCCTTTTTGTGATACACGACCTTTGCAAGCATTGACTGATTGGCTGGATGCATCAGACATTCGCAGTTTTGGTGTTATTTTGCTGGATATGTACCCTAAGGGTAAACTTGATGCGGTGCTTTATCAGCGTGGCCAAGATCCTATGGAAATTGCGTCGTGGTTTGATAGTGGCAATTATTCAATTTCAAAGAATCACTTGTTTCACAATCTATGGATTCAGGGTGGGCCAAGGGCGCGGCTGTTTTTTCAGGACGAACCATGGCGTGCCCCGGCATTGAACAAAACGCCACTGGTGAAGTGGGATAAGAAGTTTGCCTATGTGAGTTCTACTCACACAATTTTGCCACGCGGATTAAACCTCGTGTATGATGAGTGGGGTGGTGAAAAAGCATCAGGTGTACTGCTGCATGCTAAATTTCTTGATACGTTTGCTGCCAAGGCTGCTGAAGAATTGGAGCGTTGTCAGCACTATGCGGGTAGTAAAGAGTATAAGGCCTACGTAGATGGAATTTCGCAGCATCCTGACTTTTGGTGCAAATGGTCGGAGAAATACATTAACTGGCGCCAGCTTGAAATTATAGGCCTCATGTCAAAAGGTAACTGGGCATGAAGGTTGGTGTCGTCATGTTGGTGCACAATGCATTTGATCGTGCCGAACAAGTTATTCGTCATTGGTCTCAGGCCGGTTGTCCCGTGGTGATCCATGTCGACAAGAATGTAAAAACTACGGCCTATGATACTTTAGTAAAAAGTGTGGCAGATTTGCCTGATGTTTTATTTTCAAAGCGGCATCGTTGTGAGTGGGGCATGTGGGGCATTGTTGCAGCGTCGCAATCTGCATCAAACTTGATGTTGGATGAATTTTCTGCCGTGCGTCATGTCTATCTGACGTCAGGGTCTTGTTTGCCACTGCGTCCGATTAAGGATTTGCAGTTCTATTTGGAAAAACGTCCGCGTACTGATTTTATTGAAAGCGCAACAACGGCGGACGTCCCGTGGACGAAAGGTGGCCTTGATTTTGAACGCTTCACGCTGCGCTTTCCATTTTCGTGGCGAAAAAATCGCTTTCTATTTAATTATTATGTAGATCTTCAGCGCCGTTTAAAAATGTGTCGCCGCGTGCCGGACGGAATCGTGCCGCACATGGGGTCGCAATGGTGGTGCCTCACGCGCAAGACTTTGTCTGCCATTTTGACAGACCCCAATCGCGTTATTTACGATAAATATTTTAAGCGGGTCTGGATTCCGGATGAAAGTTATTTTCAAACGCTCGTACGGATCTACTCGCAAAGTATAGAAAGTCGGTCTCTAACGCTGAGTAAGTTTGACTATCAAGGCAAACCGCACGTCTTTTATGATGATCACTTGCAATTGCTTAGGCGCTCAGATTGCTTTGTAGCGCGTAAAGCCTGGCCACATGCGAATAAGCTTTATGATAACTTATTGAACGAAAAAAATCTAATAAAAGGGGCTGAGCCGAATCCTGGCAAAATTGACCGTATCTTTTCAAAGGCAGCTGAACGGCGCACACGCGGGCGAGCAGGTTTAACCATGCAAAGCCGCCTACCACAACCTGGGCATGAGAATGGATTTACGTCTGCGTCATATTCTGTATTCGAAGGTTTCGCCGAACTGTTCGAAGATTTTGAGCCGTGGCTCGCGCAGATGACGGGTACAAGGGTGCATGGTCATCTGTATGCTAAAGATCGTGTGGAATTTGAAGGTCGGCAAAAAACGTTCAGTGGGGCGTTAAGTGACAGTGCGACATTACGCGACCACCATGCGCAATCTTTCCTTTTGAACTTAATTTGGAACACACGTGGAGAACGTCAGTGTTTTCAATTTGGTCCTATGTCCAACCAACTTGTTAGCTGGGATTTGGCTAAGGATCCCAACGCCCAGATTTCCGTAATCTCTGGTGCATGGGCTATTCCGTTGTTTCATTCAAATCGAAATTTTTCAAATATCCGCATGGATGTAGCTAAATTTCAGCGCATTGAAAGTGAGCATTTGAGCGTGCTCCGCTCTGTTTGGGTCAAGGCCCGTATTCGGATCTGGACGTTAGCCGATTTCATTGATGAGCCAATGGACGCGTTGCAAACAGTGCTCGATGAAATGGGTGCTAAAAATCTACGTCGTATCAGGGAAGTCCCAAAAATAGTGGACCTGACAGGATTTGGTCGTTTTTTAAAAGATTTAAAAAACCAAGGGTTGAACCCCTATCTAATGGGTGATTTTCCAAATGACACTGGTCCAACGGCGCACCGCCGTTCACGGCGCAAACGCTATTGGGTGTGATAGAAAATGGGAAACTTCAACTATTTTGTCATTTTTGCAGAAATGCGCACTGGATCTAATTTTTTGGAAACTAACTTAAATGCGTTTGATGGGGTGACTTGTCGTGGTGAGGCGTTCAATCCGTATTTCATTGGCGTCCCAAATCAAGCTGAGATTCTGGGTCTGACACTAGAAAACCGCAACGCCAACCCGCTAAATTTACTTTCAAAGATTAAAGCTGCTAACGGAATTAACGGGTTTCGATATTTCAACGACCACGACCCACGAATATTTGACACGATGATGGGCGACCGCGGTTGCGCTAAGATTATTCTCACGCGTAATCCGGTTGAAAGCTACATAAGCTGGAAAATTGCAAAGGCGACTGGCCAGTGGAAACTGACAGACGTAAAGCAATTAAGGATTGATAATGTAACGTTCAATATGCCTGAATTCCAAATACATATCACAAAATTACAGGCTTTTCAGGTACGTCTTCTTAACACCTTGCAGAAGGCTGGACAGACGGCATTTTACCTAGATTACGAAGACCTTCAGGATGTTGATGTTATTAATGGACTTGTGGAATTTCTGGGCGTTGATGAACGGCTTGAAGCACTTGACACAACGTTGAAAAAACAAAATCCCAGAGCGCTATCTGACAAAGTCGAAAACTTTGGTGAAATGGAAGTGGCTCTTGCAGAAATAGACAAGTTTAATTTAACCCGGACTCCAAACTTCGAACCCCGTCGTGGGCCGTCAGTTCCAGACTACCTTGCGGCAGTTAATTCACCACTTATGTATCTGCCGATCAAATCTGGCCCTGTTGCAGTTGTGTCGGCGTGGTTGGCGGGGCTTGATGAAGTGCGACCCGACGATTTATTGTCGAAGTTCACCCAAAAAAATCTGCGCCAATGGAAACGGCAACGTCCCGGGCATCGTTGCTTTACGGTTGTGCGCCATCCGGTTGCCCGCGCACATGCAGCATTCTGTAGTAAAATATTATCTACAGGTGATGGAAGTTTTCCTGAGATAAGGACAATTCTTCGCAAGCAGTTTAAGCTGCCTGTCCCTGCCAAATACCCTGATCAGAAATACACTTCATTAATACATCGCACAGCATTTCTTGCATTCCTAAAGTTTGTAAAGTCAAATATTGCATCGCAAACGGTTGTTCGTGTTGATGCACATTGGGCAACACAATCACAAGCAGTACAGGGATTTGCAAAATTTGCATCTCCAGATCTAATCCTGCGGGAAGACCGACTGGAAGAAGACTTCGCAACATTGGCAGCGCAGATTGGCAATACAAACACGCCACAGATTGCGGAAGTATCAGATCCGCATATGGCGTTGCTGCAAAAAATTTATGACGAAGAAGTAGAAGCTGCAGTCCACGACGTTTATCAACGTGACTATGTAGCTTTTGGGTTTGGACCCTACGCGTAGTTTGTTGAAATTATGCAGCTTGAGCAGAGCTTGCCTCGGTTAAAATTGTATAAATCGTGTTGGGATTTTCGTTCGCCCGTAGTTTATTACAAACGCCTTCGTTGCGCAGCGTTCGTGACACGAGTGCCAATGCTTTGAGGTGGATGACACCAGCCTTTTCGGGGGCAAAGAGAGCAAATACAAGATCAACAGGTAGGCGATCTACGGAGTCAAAATCCAGTGGCTTTTTTACCCGAAGAAACAGTCCGCAAACCTGATGTAACCCTGGAAGCCGTGCATGAGGAAGGGCGACGCCATGGCCCACACCAGTGGGACCAAGGCTTTCGCGCTCCAGAAGGGCATCAATAACGACAGATTGCTCCATTCCAAAACAAGTTTCTGCCATATCAGCAAGGTCATGGAACATGCGCTTTTTGCTACTAGCTGCAGCAATTACTTTAATTCCGGCTGCCGGAAGAATATCTTGTATAGTCATGTTTTAAATCACGTCGGGCGATGCCCAAACTAGCCTGTGTTACGCGGGTCTATCCAACCGATGTTGCCGTCTTCGCGGCGATAAACAACGTTGATACCGCTATGCCCTTCGTTTCGGAATACAAGGACCGGTACATCAGCAATCTCCATTTGCATGACTGCTTCTCCAACGGAGATCGATGGGATTTTGGTCTCCATCTCAGCCACGATCATTGAATTTACACCGTCCGGTTCCAGATCAT
Source organism: Octadecabacter sp. (assembly GCA_047635635.1). Lineage (GTDB taxonomy): Bacteria > Pseudomonadota > Alphaproteobacteria > Rhodobacterales > Rhodobacteraceae > Octadecabacter. The sequence continues at coordinate 6,788 of JBLILC010000109.1, forward strand.
CCGACTCATTGTTCGCAGCGAGGATATACGAGCCTGCATCAGAAAGTTCAACGGGTTGTGTTCGGTTCTTGTGGTGGTCTTTCAGGCGGCGCTTATACCGCCGAAGTTGCTTCTCCATTTTTTCGGCAGCACCATCAAAAGCTGCGTATATTTCAGTACCTTTTCCTTTTGCCTGTGCGGTCAAACCTGTTGAAAGATGGACTTCAGTTTCGCAAACATATTCATGCCCACTTTTGGAAAAAACGATATTTGCGGCAGTTGGACGTCCAGCATATTTGTTAAGAACCTCGCCCATTTCAGTCTGCACGTGTGTTTGCAGGGCTTCACCAATGTCGATTTGCTTTCCTGTGATCTGATAATGCATCTCGTCTCCTTTAGTTCGTTAAAGGCAATTCACGCGTTAGAACGGTAAGATTTCGTTAAGTTATGCGAAAATTGTCAGGGATGATGGCAGGGGGTGGGTTGTTTGCGACTGTCGCCTGTAAGGCGTAGACCAGTTTTGCATTTGAAACCTGTTCTGTCATCACTTGTAGTTGGCGACAGAAGAGAGGGACTGTCAATGATATCTGTAAAAAGATCATGGAACGCGGAAGGTGTTCCCAAGGTAAACGCGGCGAACATTCTCATCGCGAACGACTTCGTCCGTAGTGCCAGACATCAGAATTTTACCTTCATGCAGAATGTAGGCACGGTCCACAATTTGTAGTGTTTCCTGTACGTTATGATCAGTAATCAACACGCCAATACCACGGTGTTTTAAGTCTGCTGTGAGGTGACGAATTTCATCCACGGCTATTGGGTCAACACCGGCGAATGGTTCATCTAACAGAACATATTTAGGCTCAGCCGCCAGACACCGAGCAATTTCTGTACGTCTGCGTTCACCACCAGAGAGGGCTATCGCAGGCGCACGACGCAAATGTTCGATCGAAAATTCAGATAATAATTCCTCAAGCCGTTCGCGACGACGTATGCGGTCTGGCTCGGTAATTTCAAGTATTGCAAGAATGTTATCCTCGACGTTCAAGCCACGAAAAATAGACATTTCTTGTGGTAGATAGCCGATGCCAAGTTTTGCACGCCGATACATTGGGAGTGCAGTGACGTCGCGCCCATCAACAATAACATTACCAGCTTCGGGTGTCACAAGCCCTGCGATTGCATAGAAACAAGTAGTCTTGCCAGATCCATTTGGTCCGAGTAGGGCGACAATTTCACCAGGACCCAGTTTAAGACTGACATCACGAATTACCATCCGTTTTTGGTAGCTTTTACGCAGGTTGACGACTTTCAAGCCGACATCACCGTCTGTAACTGTGAGGCCATGGTCAGATTTGATCATCAGTTGTTGCCTTGGTTGAATATTGTGCGCACGCGACCTTCCATTTGGGCGCTGCCGTCGGACAAGTTTATGCGCATGGTATCAGAGGAGATTGCGCTGGTGCCTTGGGTCAACAGCACATCGCCCGCCAACATTAGCATTCCGGTATCGAGATTATATTCAGCCGTTGAAGATTCAGCGGCTTCGGTTGCAGTCACGAAGGTCACGCCACCGCTAGCAGAAAGGCGGCTGATATCTCCAGATGCGTCGTTATAAATGACCTGAACGCGTGCAGCGTTTAATCGTAAATCACCTTGGCCAACAATAACACTACCGATAAAGATCGCTGTACCGGTCGCTTGATCAATGCTGAGGCTGTCAGCTGTGATATCTACTGGCGCAGTCGGGTCTGCGGTAATCGCACCAAAGTTAATATTGGTTTGGGCGAACACAGGGGTGGTACAGATCAGAGCTACGCAGAACAAGGCAGTTTTAAAAATTGTCACGTCAAATTATCCTATTGCTACGGGGTGTATACCAGCCGAACGCCATTTTGGAAAAGCATCACTTGGCCGTTGCCCCCGATTGGAGTTTCGATGATCATTTCGCCCGCTGTCAGAAACCCAAAGGGTGCTTGAATTTCCAATGCGCCATCAGAGACAATTCGTCCCGTTGTAAGGTTCGTGATGATGCCTGCGGTTTCCATCTCATATCCGTCCGAGGTTTCGACGCGGGCTAGTCCTGTAAGTCGTGCGATCCGTGTTGTATTGTTGATCTCACCTTGACCGGCGCGAATGTCAATATGAACCCCGTCAACCGCATCAATCGAGGCATATATTGTTTCCACCAACCAATTATTACCGTTGGGACGCGCTGTTTGAGCCGTAATTTCGATTACAGATCCGTCTTCTGTGACGCCAGAAACTCGCGCCCCTGACAGGCGCGGTTCACGCGCAATTTCTTCGATTTCGGCCTGTGGAATGGAACTTTCTTGTGTTGGCGAACGCGCTAATAAGAAGACTGTCGACATCAGTGCTAGTGCGGCTAATGGCAGTATGATTTTTAGAAAACCGACGAACTGTGAATAGAGATTGTCGTCGCTTTCCATTGTTACACAATACCTGCACGCAAGCAGTCATG